>NZ_JBRAKS010000245.1:3069-5833 GCF_052745115.1 Candidatus Jordarchaeum sp. | reverse complement strand
CCCTACATAAGACAAACAACAACCAGAAAAACTACATACCTAAGACGGGGTCCCTGGATTTGGAAAAGAAGGCTTAATAACTCCTCCTCTACAAGCAGTCAACAAACAAAAACACATACCCCCATGCAAAAAACATAACTATTACATCGTTCCAAAAATGAAACCGATAAATTTTAAAAACATAATTATCGTTGAAAGATTAAAGAGTCATGGATTGATAGATTTTGGTTGAAAATAATTCTCCCCTTGAAATAATTGTCTTTTCGGATTACATTTGCCCCTTTTGTTTAATAGGATACCTTACCTTGAAAAAACTTAAGGAAGATTACGGTGACAGAATTAGCTTTAACTGGAAACACTATCCTCTTTATCCCGGAACCGACAAACCCTACTTTTCCGATGATTATATTCTCAATGTTTTTGAACACGTAAAGAATCTGGTTGAAGAGAGGGAATTAGACATAGAGATTGTTCCCCCAGAGCTCCCTTTTATGCTTCCCGATTCCATGAAAGCCTTTGAGGCCAGTGAGTGTGCCCGGGATCAAGGCAAGTTCTGGAAGTTTCATGAGAAGGTTTTTGAAGCTTTATTTAAAGAACATAAAGACATTGGTAACGTCGAAGTTTTGAAAGAAATAGCCATCAGTGTGGGAATGGATGTGGAAAAGTTCGAAAACTGCTTGAACAATGGATCCAAGAGAGAGATTATAAAGCAAAACTTCCGCGAGGGAAGAAGCAGAGGGATTTCCGGAGTTCCAATGTTTATTATAAAGAATCATGCGGTGATAATTGGAGCTGAACCCTACTCACTATTCAAAGAGGAAATTGATAGAGCTCTAGGACTGCAAGGAAAATGAAAAATAGTATAGATTGCTGAGATTAAGAAATGGATTTTAAGAGTTTATTCTCCGTAACGCTGCTCGAGGGACTCGGATTTCTCTGCGTATCTGTAGCCCCATCTATCCAGAGCTTTTTTTAGTTCCGGATGGGTTTCTGCATATTCTTCAAGGGGAATTTTTTTCATAACGGCATCTATGGCCTGTCTCATGGCGGTGGCTCCGGCTCTGGTTCCATCCGGGTGTCCATGAATACCGCCACCAGCATTAATTACAAGGTCTTTACCTAAAATTTCTATATTTTTTGGAACCAGTGTGGGGTGTATTCCTCCGGAAGCCACAGGGAATACTGTTTTAATATTTCCCCATTTTTGGAGCAACACTTCGTTGGATTCCTTTGCCTCAGCTGTTTCTTCCGGGAGACCCATTTTACCCGCCGCAGTTCCGCTGTGCAGTTGATCCCCTCCGGCGAGCCTCGTTAATCTAGCTATCACCCTCATATGGACTCCGTGAAGAGGATTTTTAGTGAAGGCAGCATGAAATGTTCTGTGACAATGGATGGGAAGCCTCATTGAAGGGTCTTCTGCAAGTTGCTGTAATACGGCCAGGCCAGAAAGCAGTATATCGAGCATAATCATATTTGCTCCATTTTCCACCGCGTAATCAGCAAACTCAAACAACCTGTTCAGATTCCCTGTAATATTTAAAGCATAGAAAACTGTTCGTCCAGTTTCCTCCTTTACCAAATCCATTTTCTCCATAACCTTGGAAAGCCTCTCTTCCAAGGGACAGAAGCTTTGAGAAACGAGAGTTTCATCGTCCTTGATAAGATCCACTCCGCCAACTGCTGCTTCGTACGCCACCTCTGCGGTCTGTGAGGGATTGAGCCCAACTTTGGGTTTAATTATGGTTCCCAAGTGAGGCCTTCTAGTTTTCTTCGTGCCTGCGAGTTCTCTTACACCCTCTAAACCGAATTTCGGTCCTGGAAAATGGGAAAGCACAGACTTGGGAAACTCGGCGTCGAGAAGTCTCACATTTTTCAATGCCGAGAGTCCAAATAGATTTCCCGCAATCATGCTCATTATATTGGGAATGCCTCCCCTTTCCAAATCAAAAAGATCAACTGGAAAAGCTATCTTAATCAGTCCAATTCCCTTCCTTTTTTTCTCGAATTGAAAAGCCTTAGCCGCAAGTCTCCGCTGAATATCAGTAGTCACAGTTCCAATGTCGGTCCAGGTTCCTATGGATTCTTCCTCAGCTATAGCTTCTCCAGCCCTCTCAAGACTGCCATCGGTTTCCACATAATAAGTGCAAATAATATGACTTTCAGGATCAATTCCCGAAACATCAGAAAAGAATATTCCTTCCAAACCATTTCACCACCATTTCAAAAATTGAAAGGATTCAAATATCCTTATTTCCTTATACAAACTAAGTCTCCTTTCCTATTACGAGGTCTATATTTTTCACCCTTGCTATTCTTCTCATCTCTTTGGCTACACTACTAGGAGCTGTCAAAATACGTAAAAATAGGTATCTGGGTTCCTTTTTGTATATCTTCTTTGCAGCCTCAGCCTTCTTCAAAAGCTTGGATATTTCATCGACACTCTCAGCGTAGGCAGTAACCTCCCCAACTATCAAGGGTTCCTTACTGAAAAGATTTATCTCTTCTCCATCCACCACCGTCCTCTCTAGACTGACTCCTACAGGGAGAATTCCTCGTTCCCTAAGTGAACCACTCATCCAGTCTTTCACAAACTCCTCTAAACCCACTCCAGCAAACTTTCTCATAGAATCAAAACCCACGAAAAGTTCAGACCTAAGATCCACCTGACCCCGCTCCAACGATTTAACTCTAACCAACATCTCCGTAAAATCTTCTCTAAGAAACTTAATCTCCTCATCTATTCTCCTAATGTCCTCCTTGATAC
>NZ_JBRAKS010000245.1:0-2969 GCF_052745115.1 Candidatus Jordarchaeum sp. | reverse complement strand
CCTTAATCTCCTCATTTATCCCCCTAATGTCCTCCTTGATACCCTTAATCTCCTCATTTATCCCCCTAATGTCCTCCTTGATACCCTTAATCTCCTCCCAAATTTTGCCTTGGCCCTCTCTTAGCTTTTTAATCTCCTCCAGGGTTTTCGTTTGTATTGATTGGTAGGAGTCCATTCTCCGTAATATCTCATTTAGTCCAAGGTAGCCTAGAACAGTGTACTTGAACTCTTCATCCTTCTTCAATAGTGCTAAGAACTCTTCCCTGAGACCCATGGTTAAACAAAAACACCTGATACATATAAACCTTAAGGGATGCTGTAATGAAAAGGATGAAGTGTGTGCAGAGTGCAAAATTTTTCATAAGGGGAGAGTGGAACCAGCAAGAAAGAGAAATTCGCAGAGGGGGCATGCCCAAAAACCAATGTTAAAAAGAGGATGGTGAGATCAAACTAATATACATACACATGGGAAGAGAACTCATCGTGGGAGTTAAAAAATAGTAGAGGGGTGGAAAGAGTATAGAGTTTGAAAAGGAAAGAGAATCAAAACAGAAAAAATCGCTTAACAATTCTCCACAGATTGTACAATACTAAAAATTACGCGCGAACCTTGCTTGATTCGTTAATTAAAAATTCGAGTCTTTACACTGGCTTGTTTAACATCAATCTCTAGAAATGCGTTATCCCCATTCCTCCTGCAGATAATAACCCTATGACTATAGTGTCTCCATCACTTATTTTGGTTTCAAGCCCTTGCATATAGCTTGCTAAACCACCGTTTATCAGAACCATAACACGCCTCTGAAGATTCCCAGTTTATGTGTCGATAACAACTTCTCCAAAACGGTTTCCGTAATTCTCAGTCAGCTTGTTAAGCAAATCTCTCAAAGAGGCACCTTCAATTATATCAGTCTCTACCATTTTTTCATTTATCCCAGCCATATGGGCGATTGGCTAAATAAATTTCACCACGACTTTAGCCACAACTAATCATCTTCTAGCCAAAGTTTGAAATAAAAAAATGGGTGGTTGTAGGAAATCAAGATTATTTTCGTAGTCTGTGTTTATTATCCCCATAGATCCTTTGACACATCTTCTAAGCCAAGTTCTTTCAGCTTATTTTTCGATGGCCTACCAGTCACCCAGTCCCAATCCATAAGCCTATTGTACTCCTTTACCATATCCTCCAGATATGGAGCAATGGTCTTTCCTTTAGCACCTCCATCTGGTGGTGGTTCTAGTAGCCTCGGTGACACGTCAAGGTCAAACTCCGTCTTGAATCCGTGTCTAACATTAAACGCCCGCTGCAAATTGGCGATTCTCTCGCCTATTATATATGCCTCGTCAACACTGAGAGGCCAATCAGTAAGAGCCGTGTAAGCTTTGACCATAGTATCCATAGTGGCAAAGCCAAACCAGCATACTCCTAAAGCATCCTGGAAAAGCTTCTTTATCTGAGTCTTTCGAGCAGCCTCGGCTTTTCCCTCAGGTGAAAACCGATCCTGAGGCGCAGCATAACCAAGCTCCTCATCGGGAAGCAAATCTACGCCCAAGCTCTCCCATCTCGGACCAGCCCCAGAGACGCAGAGACCCAGAAACATGCCCCACAGAGCCCTGGCGTCATGCGCGTGTTGGGTTTCTCCCTTAAAGTGTACTGAGAAATCTAATGCCTCTTTGCCTCCGATTTTCTCTGGTCCCTTCTTTAACCCTAAAGCAAGGATGTCGCCTATGCCCTCTCTGTAAGCTATCCTTCTCAGCAACTCCGCTGCCGCTTTCTCATCACCCCAGTTAAGCTCCAGTCCCCGAAGATCCTCTTTGGTAAGGATTTCCCTTTCGTACGCTTCCATCGCCCAGCCTACAATTGTTCCAGCCCAGTTACCATCCAAACCCAATCTATCCACGTAATCTGTTAGCCATATCACAGCACCTGGGTCTGATATTCCGATGTTTGAACCCAGATTTGAGAAATCCTCATACTCAGGCTCTTCTCCTACAAAACCCGTGTAGGGACCCTCTGTTACCTCCATCATGTGAACGTGCTTTAGACTGCATCCATAGCACGGGTTTGGCTTCAACTTAAACTTCTCCCTTATGTATTGCCCCGACAATTTTTCATGCTCAGAAAAGACGCCAGTTAAAAAGTTCTTTGTAGGTAGGTCTCCGAGCTCATGAACTGTGGGAACATATGCTGCCGTTCCGAAAGCATCAACAGTTTGTCCCAACAAACTCTTAAAGCTCTCCTCTCGCCACTGCTTCGCCAACTCTCTGAACTCTTCAGGGTTAGCGACGGGGATCTTTTCAGTACCATACACTGCGATAGCTTTCAGATACTTCGAACCCATAACGATTCCCTGGTTTCCCTTAGAAGCAATGTGTCCATGCTCATTCTCTACGCATGCCCCGGCGACCAGACGCTCACCCGCGGGGCCAATAGCTACAACGGAAGCCTTTTCTTGACCAACTTCTTTTTTGATAAGGTCTTCGGTTTCAAAGGTGTCTGCCTTGCCCCAGATTCGGCTAGCGTCACGAATCTCGTACTCTCCCTCATGAATCCATAAATATACAGGCTTTTCGGCCTCACCCTGAACTACTACGCCATCAAATCCGGCGAACTTAAGACGTGGCCCCCAGAAACCGTGCGAGTTGGCAACAGCTATGTTGTATCCGGTTATTGGATTCTGTGATATCACTTGGAAGTTCGAAGGTGACTGAACAGTTGTCCCAGTGAATGGCCCAGTCATAAATATTAGTCTGTTCTCGGGATGGTATGCGTCGACTTCGGGAGGTACCTCGTCGTACATGATTCTTGCGCCAATACCAAGCTGTCCAATATACTTCTTTGCAAGGTTCTCATCCAGTTTTTCTTCCCACATCTTCTTGTCGGTAAGATCTACTCTTAATATTTTTCCCATGTATCCTCCTTTTATCAATTAAACATCTCTCCCTAATTTATTAAAACTTCTAAAAAT
>NZ_JBRAKS010000244.1:0-5850 GCF_052745115.1 Candidatus Jordarchaeum sp. | reverse complement strand
GCTGCTCACCAGCCAAAACCAGTTTTAATAACCTATTTCATTTTCAAATACTGAACTTATAGTATCTGATTTCAAAAACTTAAATTAATATGACTCTCGATTATGTAATTTTCCTATTAAAATTTACTATGAAAATAAAAAAGTAGGTTTGTAAAATAATGTAAGTTTTTGCTTAAAGTCTTCTTATTATTTAATTCTGACTCTATGCACTTGTAGCGATGCTAAGCTCCATCAGATTATCTTTTCGCAGTATTCCAATTCTACTCTTTTTTTCTGCCTCAAAAATTAAACTAATTAATTCTTCCTCTAATTATCTGTAAAACAGTTGCATCCCTTTTGCTCAGAAAAACTCCAGTGCGTCTTTCCATTCCACATCTATTGCTAACATCATGCCCCTTCAACTAAGGATTAGGATCTTCTATAAATCTTAATTCCCAATTTTTTTCATTTTAAAAACATGCTATTAACTTCAGGCAGGTTTGCTTTTAATTTATAGGTACGGGGCTTCCTACAATTGTGATGCAAAAATAATATTCTGACCGAATTTTCCGGATATGTGGTCTTTAAATAGGTAAAACTGAAAAACAAATCACTGGAAGACGCTGAATTAGCTTCAAATCGGGAAAAGGGTTGGGCAATGTGGAAGAAATTTGGACTAATAAAGGTTCTAAAAAGAATCAGTACCCCTAACACTGATTCCTCCCTATATGAGCTATGCAAATGGTGTTCC
The DNA here is from genome assembly GCF_052745115.1 of Candidatus Jordarchaeum sp. Classification (NCBI taxonomy): domain Archaea; kingdom Promethearchaeati; class Candidatus Jordarchaeia; order Candidatus Jordarchaeales; family Candidatus Jordarchaeaceae; genus Candidatus Jordarchaeum; species Candidatus Jordarchaeum sp. The sequence goes on along the minus strand of NZ_JBRAKS010000244.1, from coordinate 5,120 downwards.
TGGTACCAAACATTAAAAGTAAAAACTCTACTCGGAACCCGCATCAAAAAACCTTACATAAATTGCCCTATCTGTGGTTGCCCAACCACCATAATTCCGAACGAAATAGTCTACGCCTGCGGAGTATGTCGAAGAATTTTCATAGAAAAATTCGTTGTGTCAATTAATAGAATTAATAAAATATCCACAGTAGATTACAGCTATGAATGTTACCATTGTGGAAACAGCTCTCATATTACCTTCCTTCATCTCTGCGGTGATGGAGAGCTAGGCGAATCCGACGCTCTACACATAAGTAGAGAGGAAACACTGCTTGGATTCGAGTGCACAAGATGTCACAAATATATTCCAAATAAAAAAATTATTTATAAGAAACCTGAAAATTACAATTACCACTTCCCAGATTAACTATTTTTCTAAAGTAATAAAAAATAATAAAAATCATTTCGGCTAATATGCATCAATATCTATATCCATTAATAGTGTGGGAAGGTTCTGTAGGATTGAAGTGGAAGAGCCACATAGCAATAGCTAAAGCAATATCCAAATCTCTCAGTTTCCCAAAAGAACTGGAGCAAGCATTAATAGAAGGCATCATTGAGCCGGATAAACATCGCAGTAAGATGATAATAGTGGGAAATCAAGGTTGGGCTAACACAGTTCGTGATTCACATCATAATCCCAGTCTAGGAACAGTTATGAAATATGTCTGGAAGGCAAGATTATCCTATTTAAATCAAGATAATATTGGAGCAGTGAAAAATTTGGGAAAAGCTTTGCACTATATTCAAGATGCAAATGTCTCTAAAGGATTCCTGGGACTACTACACAGTTCCAAAGAAAAGAGTCTGCTGGATCAAACCCTTCCAGAACATGCTATTAAAATCGGCTATGCTAATGCTATTTGCTCACCCCACCACATTGAAAGCATCATCAAGTCTATTAAACCCAGCAAGAGTTTAAAAGAAATTATGAATCAAGCTTGCATATATTCTGCGGCGATAACCAAAGCGGTACTGGAGAATAAAAAACCTCAAAACAATTTTCTGAAAAAATTTGTGTATGCAAAAGAGAAATATAATAAGAGGACACTCCCCTTATCTCTAGGAGTATTTCTAGCATTTTTTATAATATCTATTAACACCTTTATTTTTGGGCTCTTAGGATTATGGCATATGGTACTTCTATCTATACTTGGAATTTTAACTAGCTATCTTACACAGAGACTGGATTGCAAATATCATTACTTAAAAAAGGAAGCAAAGTGGTTTGGAATTAGGTAATTAATGAAAAAATAGAATAAACAAATTTATTATTGATTCTTTAAAGAAGTCAAAAAATAATAATTTCTGGGGAATCTAAATAAATATGAGGTAAGATTCCGATATGGTTAGTCACAATGAGTCTATGATTTATTATATTTTGATTTCTTCACTCTTCTGTTAATTTTATATTTCCGCTTTTCTTCGCCTCTTCAAAGGGATTTTTTGGCACTAACCCTGCTTAAGTGTGGAACCTCGTAAAACAGGGATTTAAACCCGTTGCCCTCCGCCAAAACCACCACGGAAATGTTAACACAAAAGAATATAAAATCAGAACATTATAAAAGATAGACCCATTGTTAGTCACGGATTCTATTTAATACTCCTAGTGTTGGCTCTCTAGGAAAAGACTTTTGAAGAATTTCAATTTGAAGCGGGAAGGGGTGGGAAGGGTTATAAGGAGATTGGTAAGCACTTGCAAGAAACCACTGCTGATTTAGGCAACTTTATGGGGAGGGTGACTTAAATTGATGATTTAAAATTATGGATTCTCATGATTAGTGGTCTTTAAGTGATTCTCTCAAATATTAGAATTAAAGAAATGACTGGGGCTAATTTAATCACAAGTTTAAACTTGTAAATTATCCCCTTTCACATTAAAAAATTCTATTATGATTGAAAAGAATTGATGGGGATTAAAATAGAATTGAATTCAGATGGTTCTTCAACAGAAGAAAATATCCAAACTAAGCAAACCGAGTACCCATAACAATTAAGACAAACAAACAAGACCTACCTAAAGCAATAAAGAGCGTCTCAAAAGGAAATTCAAGCTACCAGATGGGATACTAGTTTATCTTGCCTCAGCAATTAATTGTAAAAGAGAATATGAAGTTTTTATAAGTGTGACGAGTTTAGCTATTGGAAAAAGGCAAGGTGTGTTCTTTGAAAGAGCTTTCTAACTATTTCAGCGATAAAAATTTAGCAATTCTCGGACAGCTCGTTTTCACATTGCGGCGGCCGGTGCTCTTATTAGGTTTCGTTACTCGCAGTAATTTAAGAGAGGTCACAATTTTTGCCCCACACCGCCAGTTGTGGGAGTATGAACTTGATATTTCAGAGGAAAAAGAGAATGCTATAAAAGCACTAAAAAACTTATTTGAGGAGGAGAAAAACAGTAGATCTGAAAGAATATTGTACTTGGCTCCCAATACTTCATCAGATTTTCTCTTAAAACTTGTTAAAAATTTTGACACTGGTTGGGTAGCTTCCTGTACTTCTCTACCTGATGAGCAAATTCTCAACAAGCATAATGTTGCGGTTTATGATTTAAATAATCGAGAATGGCTCAATGTAGATGTTGTAAAAACACGTTGCTGGTTAATGGGAAACCTTATTTCTGAGGCTTATCGTGGTGGCAGGGCTTTCGCAACAATTCTGAGCGGTAAACTAAGACTTTTAGCCTTGCAAGCTGAATTTTTCTGGGAACTATTAATTAATGGTATCACAGATCCAAACATACTTTTTAACTTGGTTGGTTGCCGGGAAGTAGAAGACGCCCAGATAATATTAGCACTCTGTGTGAAAGATTATCATCTGAATCCACTCAGTCTAATCGATTCAGAAGCGCTCAAAGAAGCAGTCAAAAAACTTGTATAAATTCCATATTTTTATATCAAACTCTAAACTTCTATTTTAAAATTTAATTTACTACTCAGAAATGTTTCATCTAATTTTAAATAGAATCCAGTTAAAATTGAGATTCTAGCATGTTTTTAGTGATTTCTTAAATTTTTTAAAATTAAAGTAAAATTTTTAAAAAGGAGTCAATTTATTGTTGACTAATTTTCGATTATTTTTGGTGGTGTCAAAAACAAATGAATGACTTGATAATGATAAAGGGTGAAAGACCTCTCTGGCCATCTTCCTCTAACGTACTTATTATTCGAGATAAAGATGGGCTAATAATGATTGAGGCGGGGTGTGGAGGAGAAAAATTCTCAAAAAGATTGGTTAGCAAAATGAGGTCTCAAAATCTTATGCCCGAAAAAGTGCACACTGTGGTTTTATCCCACGCACACCCCGATCATATGGGAGGCATCACTACATTTCTTAAAATAAGTGAACCAATGGTAATCATATCTGAAATAGATGCTCCCTCAGCACGCAATAACAAACTCTTAATTGATTCTTTTAATGTCCTCATGGGTAACAACTATTTCCCAGAGTTAGGTTTCAAAGACTCAGGTGTCAACTTGTTAACTCTCTTTGAAACAGTTTCAAAGTGTCCTATGGCGACTGCCGAGCCAGATAAAACCGTGAGGGAAGGGGACAAATTGCAGTTAGGCGACTACCTGTTTGAGGTATTGCATACTCCAGGGCACTCCCCTGGGCATATTTCACTTGTCGATCAAGAAGAAAAGATATGCTATGCAGGAGACGTGATTGGCGAAGTAGTGGCTTGGTATTCGCCAAGCTCCGGAGGAGCTATAGGATATCTTTCCAGTCTAGAGAAAATTGAAAGATTTGAATTAGAAAAAATATATCCTGCACACGGAGAAATAATTACTGATAAGAAAAAGGCAATAAACAGAATTAGAGGAAAAATCTTGGAGAGAGAGAACTATATCTTGAAAGAACTAGAAAAAAGTCCAGTGCATTTTAGGGAAATGGTGGAAAAACTATATCCTAGTCCTAACCAGCAATTTTTCCCAGGAGTCCAAATATTGGAAAGCCATCTAGTCAAACTAGAAGAGGAAAAGAAGATCACCCGTAAAAACCACTTGATTTCACTAATAAAATAACTCTAATGTTTTTTGCTCAATTTTTAAATGGGTTTAAAAAATTTCTGAATTCTATTGAAATCAAAAATGAACCAGTCCTTTTAATAGTAGATGCGGTTTCCATCGGGGTCTATATCAAAATATAGTTTTGTCGTATCAGTAGGGAATGGACTTTTAACAACCTGTATGTAGTTTCTTAATTTTTCTTCGGTTTCTTCTATCTTAAAGTCAATTAAAACATCCACCAGTTGAGAAATTATAGCTCTGAACTTTTTACTATGGGCATCTATGTTCATAAGATAGAAAGCTAAATCATTATACTGCTTGTGCAAACGGGTAACTCGTCTAAAAAATCTCGTAATTTCATCCTCAGATAAGACAATAGATAGGTCTGTTAGACTCCAAAACACCCAAATAACCCATACATTTTCAGGCAAATTTTCTCTAACATTCCTCATCATCGAAAATAATTTGTCAACATTAAAAGGCTCATCCAAAGTCTGAACATGATCATTATACAAAATTTTTTCATCAACCTCACTTGAAAAACAGTTAATAATTCTCAGCCTATCATAACTAATCAAACCGCCCTCATTTTTTATTTTCTTTCCTTTAAACTCTCTAACAGCCGCAATATGAAGAAGTTCTTCCACAGGTCTAATGTAATCAACCAAGACTACGTAGAATTCCCTCCCGGTTTTAATTAGCATCATCCAATTTATAAACTCGGTGTATCTAAAACCAGTCTGGTGGGCGATTACAACCGTCGAATTATCTAGAATGCCTCCTCCTAAACGTTCATCCAATTTTGGTATTCCAGTACTGATTAGATGGTGTTTACTCACGGATTCCCCACCTGAAGAATAGTTAAATGCTTCAATAGTAGGATAATTTGTTCCTAGATTTCGTTTATTTTCTTTAGTTATTGTGGTCCAACCTCCCCTACTTTAATACTAGTAGGCTAATATACTTTTTTTATTAAGATTAATATACTTTTCTTACAAATAAATATCATTCCAAAAAAGGAGGTACACAACTGCTACAGATAAATTTATATAAATTATCAAATATTAAC
>NZ_JBRAKS010000243.1:0-5861 GCF_052745115.1 Candidatus Jordarchaeum sp. | reverse complement strand
CCTACATAAGACAAACAACAACCAGAAAAACTACATACCTAAGACGGGGTCCCGAATAAGATTAGCTTCTTGACGTATACAGCGTTTCTACACATCCTTCATAAGCGACTTGGATTACTGTATATATTAGTTATAAATAGTTCATTAGCTTCTTTATGTAAATAATATTCATTGAAAGTACCCGCAGACTAGGTTTTAATTTAATTTTGTTGGAAGGTGTCACTATGAGTAAAAGAAAATCGATTCTTGTTGTGGCTGGGCATTCTGATGATGTTGATTACGCTTGCGGTGGAACAATGGTGAAATTCGCACAGGATGGGGCTAACATTGTTTTGGTGGTGGTTACTCGTGGTGAGAAGGGAAATCTTGATCCGGATATGGATATGAACGAGTTTGCCAAGACCCGAAAGGAGGAACAAGACAACTCTGCAAAAATACTGGGTATTAATCGGATTGTCTACCTCGGTTACTCTGATCATGACGTTTTACCCACACATGAGTTTCGAGCTAGGCTCATTAATGAGATTTGCAGGTATAAGCCGGACATTGTGATGACTCATGATCCCTGGAGGAGGTATGAGTGTCATCCGGATCATCGTCACACGGGTATGATGGCTATTGAGGCTGCGAGTTTTGCCATGTATTCTACGGAGATTACGCCGGCTGATCCTCCCTTGGAGCCGCATCTGGTGGCTGAGATATGGTTGTTTAACACGGATAATCCTAATCACTGGGTGGACATTACGGACACCATTGATAAAAAACTGGATGCCCTGAGGCAGCACAAGAGCCAGCTGGGGGAGGAAATGGCCACTTTTGCGCAGAGGGCAAACGCCAAGACCGGGGCAAAGTATGGAGTAAAATTTGCGGAGGATTTTCGAATTCTGCGCCGTGGATTCCCATATTTGTACGAATAAGTTAAATTCAAGGGAAGCTTAGTTTACCTTAAATACGCTGTAACTTGAAAGTTTTATAAAATCTATTCAGTAATTATATATAGGGTATTAATATGTCTACGGAGAAGTTGTTGAAGGAAAAAGAGGCTTACAGAGAGTTGAGGTTAGAACTCTTAGAAAAGGCTAAGGGTAAATGGGTTGCAATATTTGAGGGTAGAATGGTGGTTCAAGGTGATGACTTCGGTGAGGTGGTCAAAAGGGCTTTTGAGGTTACTGGGGGGAAAGTATTTTACGTAACCAAAGTTGGGGAAGAGCAGAAGGTTGAACGCAGAATATACCGGAATAGATGAAACCTATTATCCTCCCTTTCCTTGGTGTTTGGTCAGTATTCATAATCTGGCTAAAACAAGAGAAGTGACTGTGAGAGGTTATGTGGACACTGGAAGCGATGGGACAGTTGTAACCATAGAAATCGGTAAAAAATTAAATCTGCACAAGCAACCAGTCACCACGGCTGAAACAGTGAGTATTGGTGGAAAACCAGAATTAAGAATACTTTACGCCGCGATTTTTATCGTGAAGGCAGTGGAGGTGGTGGCAGCCGTGGATGTAAGGAATGATGTTAAAGAAGTCCTGCTGGGCCGTGACATTCTTCAACATCTGAGGCTAAGTATAGACTGGAAGAAAGGAACTGTTGACCTTAGAGATCCCTAAAGAAAGTTTAGGGGAAAGAAGAAAAGATCATAAGAAAATTAGTATTTTTGATTTTTATCATATATATTTTCTAAAATTTGTGCGTGTCCTGTGAATATAATATGTCCGCAGAAGAAAGCTGTGGAGTACATAAAAACTGAAAATAAATCTTTTTATCCTTTTAATTTCTCGGTAGCTTCCGAAGTTCTTTTGCAAAACTATAAAAAGTAGAAAATTCCTATAATTGAAATTAAATTGTTTAAGAGGCATTTTTAATGGCAAAAAAAGAAAAAGGGAAAACTGAGAAGAAGGAGAAAGGGAAGACCCGCTCATTGGTAACACTGGGATCTGCTTTCTTCACCTATAATGCTGACGTTCAAGCGTTTCCTGTTTATTATACTTCTATGGGCAGAGACTTGGGTACTTCTCGGGCTGCTCTGGGATTCATAGATACCACTAGGGGAGCTCTGCAGGCCTTTCTTACGCCCTTCTGGGGATTTCTAGCAGACAGATATTCTCGTAAGAAGGTTCTAATTATAGGTTGTTTAATCTGGGGGATTGCCACCATTCTTCTCTCTCTTGCCGGGGATTACACAACTCTCGCTCTTCTAAGAATAGTTACTGCACTCGGGCTAGCAACCATGGTTCCAACCGGTTTCTCACTTATTGCGGACATGTATCCTATGGAAAGCAGAGGAAAATACTATGCAGTTTATGGAGCCATAGGAATAGTGGGTTTAATGCTAATTATACCAATACTGGGCTTCATAGACGCCCCCAGCCTCACTGGAGGATTAGAATCAGACCTCTATAGACTAGCGCTATACCAAGCGGTTTACCCCGATACGATGCTTATTCTGAGAAATCTTTTACAGCTAGACGCGCTAGCAAAAAGCACCCTTTATAATGGAGTGTGGAGAAACGGCTTCATCGTTATGGGTGCTATAAGTATTGGAGTCGCTGGACTGGTAACACTACTCGTGAAGGAGCCCCCGAGGGGAGCCGCAGAAAAGGAGCTTAAAGGCGTTGTCACCGAAGAAACAACCGAAAAGTACAAGATTAAACGTAGTGCCTTTAGGGAAATTTTGAGAAACCGCACTATGCTGGTGATCATTGGGCAGGGAATAATGGGATATTTCCCCTATGTCGTTCTTCAATTCTGGTTCATTCACTGGTTTGAAACCGCTAGGCAGATTCCACCATTCCAAGCCACCATCATTTTTGCAATACTGGTAATGGGCTCGGCTCTGGGTAACCTAGTGGGGGGACTCCTTGGAGACCGCATGGAGAAGAGAAGCCCGGCAAAAGGCAGAATTATGATTGCGCAGATATCAACCTTCTCAGGCATACCGTTGGTACTCCTAATCCTGTTTGTTAGAATGGACTTACTACTATACATTAGTGTCGCATTTTTCACCGCAATCATGATGAGCTGGGGCGGAGTGGGCGCAGTGGAGCCCATAGTCTCCGCAGTTAATAAGCCAGAGGCACGTAGCACCGCCTGGGCTCTGGAGCAGATGTTTGAGCAGGGCTTTGCAGCCTTCGGAGTAGTTCTAACGGGGTGGATTGCTGACAATATAAACTTGGGAGTTTCCGGAATCGCAATGCAGTGGATATCACCCTACCTTAACTATTGGCTGTACTTTGCCGATGTAGGATTTCTATTGTATATTTTGTGGCTTTCCGGCGAGTCACTAACCCTAGCTATGGCCCTAACAGTCTCCATTCCTTGGACTTTTTGCGTCATCATCTGGACACTAGCATACCGAACCTACTACAGGGATAAAAGTAGAATTCAACAGTTTCTGGACCAGAGAAGGAAAGAAATCACTAAAAAATAGTTATAGAATGAATAATTCATACTTTCTCTTTTTTTAAATTGTGTATTGGTGTTGGGTTGATAGTTTTTAGATAGGTGAGTATTAAAATTTTTAGATATTTTAGCATTTTGAAGGTTTGAAAAATTTTTCGAAACATACCGCTAGTGGTGTAGGTGGATTAGTTTGATGGTTAAAAAGGATTTAGCGAACTTTTTGGGTCAGTTTTCCCAACTGCCAGTAAGGTTGATAGCTATTGATGGAACAGCTCTTGTTTTTCGTGGAATAAAAACCGCTACTTTGGACCTAGATTTTGTTGTGGAAAACGAAGACAACTACAGGAGACTATTAGATTTTTCAGTTGAACTAGGATACACGGTGAGAGCTTATGCGGAGGGGTGGATGACTCAAAGGTCCTGTGGTGATAGAAATATTTCTCAAACAGGTTCAAGGAGTAAGAATTAGTGAACGCATGGTTTCTAGGTGCTCCAAAGACCTAATAAAATTTGGTAAATTTGAGATACTACCCTTACATCCCCAAGACATTTTCATTCTTAAAGCAGTAGCGGGAAGAGAACCAAAAGATTTGGAGGACATGAAAACCATTGTGGAAAAAAGACTAATTAACTGGGAGCAACTGGTAGAAGAAATTAAACAGTTATTGGAGGAAGGAACTAGCACCAGAGTAGTTCTATCTACTGGATACTGGCTTGAAAGGCTCAAAAGCACTGAAAAATTGGAGATCGCAGACCAGCTACTTGACTAATTGTGGAATCTTCTACCCTAAGACAGATGGTATAATGATTATTGCTTTCTAGAAAGATATTTTTCTGTTAGTAATAAAAAAGAGAATGAAAGCGTTTGTTATTTAATTTCTTTGAGAACCGCTTCTATGTTTTCGCCGTAGGTTCCTTTTGGTACAAATTTTTTGTCGAATATTGCTCCTCCTATGGTGAATGCCCATATGCCTAGTTCTTTCATTTTTCGTACTCTTTCGTAATTGTTTATGCTTCCAGCCACGATTAAGGGTATTTTGACCGCTTTTTGAACCGATAACATGAGTTTTTCGACATCTCCGTCGTATCTATAGGCAAGTAAGTTTATTCCTGGTGCTCCGATTTTTTCCACTCTCTTAGCATCCTCAACGATTTCTTCTATAGTGCCTCTCAGAAGACAGGGATGATCTACGATTTTGCCGACGTAGGGGAAGAACCTAATTTCAGTTTCGTGTATAATAGGCATTGTTTCTTGTATATAGGTTCCGCCAATGAGGTAGTCTACACCTAGTTTGACTGCGGTTTTTGCGGATTGAATAGCAGCTTCCTTAGATTCACTCACCACCTCCAAAAAGGTGGTTCTATTGTCCTGCTTCATCATTTTTACCAGTTTTTTGAGCTGGTCTATGGGCAGGCCTATGTCTTTGAATCCTATGAATTTGACTTTGGTGTTTCGGATTTCCTTATAGACTTCGATTGCGTTTTTAACGGTCATGTCGTTGTACGTTAGCATAAAGATGAATTCGGTCAAATGCTGCTTTCTCCTCTCTTATTTTTCCCACTCGGTTATAGCGAACACCCGGGCAGGGGAACCGCCTATTCCCTTTATGGGCAATGGAAGCGCAACTATCAATACCCTGCCTTTGCCCAGTTTGTCGAGATTGGTCAACATTTCCACAAGAGGAATGCCCGCTTGAAGTAGATTCAAATGAGCCATGAAGGAGTAAATTATTGTATCATCATTGGTTCCCACCAGTTTTACTCCCTTCTCTACTAGGTACCCCGCAGCATCGCCAGATATCACAGGTATGTCTGGAATATTCATATTTGTGTAGAAGAAGACTATATCACCCTTTTTAATCTCTACATTATTTTCCTTCTCATACTGTTTGATGTGTTCTCGGGTTACCATTGGCCCGGACACACTGAAACGCTCGTATCTCTCAAATTTCTTTGCCATGTCGGGCTCTTGGCCCACAAAGGACATATCAATGGAGAGACCCTCACCCACAAAGGTTTCAATAGGTACGTCCCCTATGGTTACGTCGCTTTTAACCAAGTATCCATGATAGGGAGCTTCGATGTGTGTTCCGGCATGGCTCCATAGCCGTATCCACTCACACATGCAACGGTCGTGTACAAAAATGTAGGGCTCAATCCTTATTTCCTCCTCAGGGATGGTGGCGCCCCACTGCTCGTCCTTAGCCCATTTGGGATCGGTAGGATTCAATAACCTGCTCAATTCAATAACTTTCTTAGGCTTCATAATCCTATTCACCTTTCTCTAATTTCTTAGAGCTTTACTTATGGTTATTATTTTATTATAGGTTTGGGATTTTTTAGATGCCTATTAATCAGGGATTTTCATATTAAAAAAGATTTTGTCGAAATAAGCAAATAAAAATAAAAAACTTTCAATCTCCGTAGCTGGAGAACGGTTCTTGCAAAGGTTGTATCAT
>NZ_JBRAKS010000242.1:0-5872 GCF_052745115.1 Candidatus Jordarchaeum sp. | reverse complement strand
TTTTTGAAGTTCATCAATTTTTTTATGATAGTCATCTTCTAAATAAACTGGAATATACTTTTTCAGTGTTTCATTTTCTTTAAGATTAAGAAGAATATTTTTTATTTCATCTTCTTTAATTTTTTTAATTTGAATTTTAGTAAAATAATCCTTAAGTTTGGTTTCAATTTCTTTTAATCTTTCTTCTAATTTACTTATTTTTTCCTCTAAATCAGAGTATATACAAGTTTCCTGATCCCAATTAATTCTTTGCTCTTTAACCCTATTAAGGTCTTGAAATAGAAATTTTTCAACATATTCCCTTTTATCGTCAAGAAATTGGAGTGCTTCCTTTAACCTATCAAGATTCTCTGATTCTTTTAGTATTTTTTCATATTCTTTCATTGATTGCTTTAGAATATAAATAAAATCGGGAACAGATTTTTCTACTCCAGGAATTATGAAATTGGATGCATAATAATTTTGTAAGATATTAATTAAATCCTGGAATAATTTTGCTTTACTGAGGGCGTCTTGCTTTTCAATTTTATTTTTTAATTTAATAGCTATGTCTCTGAATTTAAGAATTAATCTTTCTAGATTAGGATCGAACTCAAAATCTTCTGCTGATTTGTAAAAATCCATTTTTTCCCATATTTTTAATAAATATTTTTCTTCTTTTGGTATTATCAGTATCAATAATTGTGTTGCTTCATTAAAAATTTCTTGCATCTTGTAAATTGTTGACATTAATTCTTGTTTTAATTTATCAAATTTTTTATCCTGTGTTGTAACGCTCTTCTCAATTTTTTTTATCTGTTTCTTTTTTTCTTCAACTGCTAGCGCATTATATTCATAGTTAATTGCATATTCCATATAAAATCTGCAATAAGTATAGGTTTCTAATAGATTTAATTCTTCTTTAATATTTTTTATTAAAGGTTCTAGTTTTTCTAATTCATAATTAGCTTTTTCCAATTCATGTCGATATTTGTCAATTTTATCTTGATCTCTTGACTTTTGAATATCGCTTATCATATTTTTGATTGCAACCATTAAAGAACCTACTTTGTTACCATAAGTTTGTTGAAAATTCTTTATTTCATTTACCAGCTCTCTTAATCTGTCAGTTGGATTGTTTGGAATGTCATAAATTAAATTGTATTTAGTTTCAAATTTATCCTTGTTAATTCTTCTTTTTTTTCCATTTTCAACTTCATAAACCGTAATACTTGGATTATTAGGATCATCCTTTATAGACTCTAGTTTTAAACCAGTATTTTTATTTGTTATTTTTACATTAAATTTAAGTTTTTGATGTGGAGAATTAATTAAACTATCCAATTTATTCTTCAATGCAGGGTTGAGACCTTTTTTATCTAAACCAAATAAGCTTAATGCAATAATATTAAGAAGGGTACTTTTTCCCGAAGAATTAGGGCCTTCGATATAAACTAAATCCGATAGACATTTAGTAATTTTTTGGTTGGGAACAAATACCTTAATCTCATCTCCTTCATTCCTCTCCAATTTATAATCATATTCAATCATTTAACTTCCCCCTGATTTTCAATGTTTAATAACTGCTCTATTATCTCATCATATTCTAAATCTTTAGAAATTAATTTGATGATTTTCCTTTCAATCTCGTCTTCTATTAACATATCAAAAAAATCTTCAATAGAAAAACATTCCATTTTTAATCACCTTACTCAAATACTCCGGCAAATGCAAGTGGGAACTTTAAAATTTTTAATTGGGATAAATCATGTATGGTTGCTACCGCAAAGCCTTTCTTTAAACTCTCAATTTCTTCGTCTGTTACATTAACTCCAAACAATTTAGCAGATACAGCATCGGATTTAAAGAAAATTTTTGTGTTAATTACACTCGACAGCCCCCGTGGAATATCTGAAGGGTTTTGGGAAGAAAATATAACTCCAATTTTTTGACTACGACCAGTTCTACAGATAGTATCCAAGTCACCTAAAGCTTCTCTTGAACTTTCTGTATTATAGAATTGATGTACCTCATCAATAATGATTAATATAGGAACTTTAGATTTCTGCATGCTTTTCGCTTCAACAATCTTCTTCAACAGATGCCTAAGCAATATTGATCCAAACTGAATTCCCTTAGCCCCTGCGACATTTATTACTGACATTTTGCCAGGTTCTAATATCTCATCTTCACGGAGAAAAATAGCGTCTTCATTATCAAAAAAATCAACAGCATAGTTTAAATTTCTTTGAATATTATCAAAGGTCCCTCTATGGAGAGTTATCCAAGACTCCTCTCCTCGAGTATTTAAAGTATTAAATTCTCTATTCGTTGCATTTGTAAAATAATTCACAAAACCGCTAAAGGTGAAGGGCTCTCGTTTTCCAGATTTTGCCTGTTCTTGCCAGTATCTGAAGATGTTTGGAAGATTCTGAGCACCAATATCTGATATACCATATAATAAACCAGTTAGTGATTCTGGATCAATTTCATGAACATCTAAAGTAATTTTTTTACAGATAACTGGTGTTACTCCCTGCGAGGAATCTATTTTTGTATTAGCGGGATAATAAACTGTAAAATTATAGATCCCATGAGGCTCTTGATTCAACATTTCCCATTCTTTTAAAACTAGAGGATTTTTTACTTTAGATTCTTGATCCATTTTTAAAAAGTCTACATCCTTAACATTTATCGCTAGAACCGCCCCTTCTAACTCCTCTACAAAGTATTGAGCTAAATATTTTGCAGCAACTGTTTTCCCACTACCCGTTTTTCCACATATTAACATTTGGTGATAAAACATTTCTTCTGGGAGACTTGCTGTTATAGCTCTTCCTTGATCGTCGATGAGTAATTGATTTTGGCCTGCATGAACTGTTGCAATAAATACTTTAGGACCTTTTTCTTGGCTACCCATGGCTAGATCTATTTCCTCTTGGTTTGAGCGTCTGGCGACCGACATAGGTTGTATAAAATCGATGAGACCGTCGTTTCTTTGAGTCAAATCTTTCACTCTGTAGGCATAGATTATATTTTGACATTTTTTATCTGGATCTAAGGGTGATAGATCCATATCTACTATCATAGGTAAAGGGGAATATGGCTGAACCTGTAGGCTATCATCAACTCTTAAAATAAATTTAGTTTCATTGCTTTCAATTGTTAGATACGAACCCTTAGGAAGCAAACCTGGTGTTTCACTTTTCGACACCAATTCTATTCTTCCTTTATTTTCTCCTAATACAATCCATTTCATTTTTTAACTTCCAAATCTTTCTTGATTCATTGTAGGTATTAATCCAGATTCTCGCATTAATTTATAAAAATTAATAAGTTTTAAAGTTGCACGAGCATATTTTTCAGAAATCGCTGTTGGTCTTAGTTGAGGGTTTTTTTTATCTCCTTGAACCAAAATAAGATAATATGCTAAATCCATAATCGAGGGAATTAAATTCTCATACATATTATAAGTTGCTATATGAAACTCTACCCTTTGAGGACTTAGATCAAAGGCTTTAAGGTAACAAAATATTTTTGCATTTTTGGGATTATTTTTCTCAACGTACCTGAAAAAATTGGTGCGTTGGCCGGGGGTCAAAAATTTATAAGCCCAGTGCATGTCAGAATTAAATTTGTATTTTAATTCTTTAGTATTATCTGTAACTAGGTTACTAGTGCTATTTTTTACAAAGAAAATTGGAATTATTTCTTTTCTTAGAAACCTTTCAATGGCATGTATCATGAATGTGTAAACATCTCCTCCTATTAGGGGGCCATCAATAAACAAGATGGAATTTGAGGGAGTATATTCTTCTAAAAAGTTTATCTTATCCTTAATGTAATCTTTTTGTGAATCCATTTCAGGGTCAACAGAATATTTAATATAATCCGATCTCTCCGTAATTTCCTTTGATCTCGTGTAAAAATAGAAAGTAAGTAAATTCAGAGGAATGTAATTTTTGTGGATCATAGTTACTAACGAGTGGGAGGTGAAATACGCGGTTCCTTCAAGAGCCAAGAATTTGTTTATAGATTCATCATAAGTTGAAATTGAAATATTATCAGATATCATTTTTTCTCCTTGTTTGGCATTAAGGGTATATTTTTTAATCTCACCAATATGGGTCACCAATTCCCCATTGGGCGGAAAAGCAAAATTTCTAAAGTCAAATTCTTCATTAGTAGAACTCTTTGGAAGAGGAATGTTCATTTTACCAAGTTCTTCAATTGTTTCCCTGAAGGATTCGCCTAGAATTAGTTTATTATTTATCAACTCTTCACCCATATTCGACCCACAGTGTTATGTAGCTAAAATATATAATATCATCATTTTTATATAAAATTTTGGTTGTGTCTGCTAATCGGTTAACTTTTAGGGGATAATTGGGTCCCCTCCTATGTTATAAGTTATCCAGAAAAACAATGGAGGTGGAGCCCAATAATATCCCTGAATAACCAAATACGGGTTACAGGCGATTTAAGTCTTATCCCCCTGTCCAGAAGCCTGGACGAAGCCAACCTGAACAAAGAAGTCCTCAGAGCAATACTGGAGAAGGCTCAAGACCAGCTAATCGATGAGCTGTGCGGCGGGAAATACGCCCAAAACCAAGACAAGAAGTTCCGAAGAGCAGGAACCGCCAAGAGAACACTGGCGACCAGACACGGCACAATAGTGTTCAAGCTGGTCAAGGTGAAGTCTCTGGAGAACGGAACCATACTGAGACCGTTCCTCCTCTACCTGGGATTAGAGCCCAAGAAGAGAGTCGTTGACGACCTGGTCTTCGAATGCGCCGAGGCGGCAGCCCTGCTCACCTACAGAGACGCCCAAACAGTCATAAGGAACCCCAACCAAAGCCACTGTTCCCAAGAGCAGAATACACTCCTACGTCCAACAGGTAGGAGCCTTCGTAGATCAGGAACGCAGAAAAACGGAAAAACCGAAAACCGACCTACTCTACGCAGACGGCACCAAGGCCCACGGACTGAACCAGAAAAAGAACGAAATCAACGTTATACTGGGAAAAGACGCAAAAACAGGCGAGAAAAGCCTCCTAGGACTCACCGTGAACCTGGAATGGAGGGAAACCGCAAAACAGGTCAAAACCCAAGCCGACATCCTGATAGCGGATGCAGACAAACCCCTGAGAAGCGCCCTCCTAGACAAAGCCCTAAAACTACCAGCTCTTGTGTAAACCACTCGGTGAAATAGGGAGGTGAGCATGCATCTGTGGAAAGCCGGCCTACCTAGGAACGAACGGAAAGAAATCCTCAGGAGGCTGAAGGCGATACTACACACCTGCAGAAACTCGGCGCTTAAACACCTGAAGGATGGGGATACCGAAAGGTTGCGGTGGAGGATTAACAGGACGCTCACCGGCCTTAAGGAGCTGGCAAAGGAACTGGTTGAAGACGGTCTTATGGGCGCGGCGAAGTTCTTGAGAAACTCTGCGAACTACCTGGTAACCTTCGCCAGACTGGCTGCGAAGGGGATAGAGGCACCGTACACGAACAACCTCATCGAGAGACTGATGGGGGAGATAGCGAGGAGGGTTAAGAACAAGTAAGTGGATGCACTGGAGCACTCAGGGGCTGGAGAATCTGCTGAACATACTCCTCGTGAGGTACTGCAACAAGCAGTTTTTCGGCGAGATCAAAGAAAAATACTTAAACCAGGGAAACAAACCACTCATACAGATAACGATAACATAGGAGAAAAAGTTAACCAATAAAAAGACGGCACCAATTTTTTGATGTGCATGCTGTTGCTTCTTCCTTTTAAGAACCGCGTATATGTAGATTTTGTCGCATTCAACAGCCCCACTCATCTTCACGGGTTGCATCTCCCCGCCTATGTGGAGTATGAGTTTCCTCAGAGCCCTAAAGATGGTCA
>NZ_JBRAKS010000241.1:0-5898 GCF_052745115.1 Candidatus Jordarchaeum sp. | reverse complement strand
TTAAAAAATATTCTATTACCCTTTTTATAAAAAGAGACGGATAATTCTTTTAGGAAGATTACAAAACCTTGTAAAAAATAACTACTTCATTGATAGCCCGATTTTTTTCCGGTCAAATATTCAATATCTATTTTAATAATTATCATATTATTTACTAATTCTTCAGAATATTCATATGAATCATCAGAATAGTGTTCCATAATAATATCCAAGGCACTTCTTTTTTCCTCGATATCATCAATCAAAAAAGCTTTTCCAAATCCGATAACGCTATAATATCTTACACTCCAGTTACAAGCCTTTTCGGATTTCACTAGTTCAACATCGGTATCAAATTCAAAACAAACTCTATTGTTTTTCCTTATAATATCGATTTTTTTCCCTTCACGAGCAGAATGAACATATAAACAATTTTCCCTGTAACCAAAAATAACTGGAACAATATACGGAATATTGTTCTCAGAAAAGGGTTCTACAAACATTAGCCTTCCTAATAATGGATTCTATCATTTCTCTTTCCGTAATTTCCTGATCTTTTATCCTCAATTTCACATCTTCCCTTATCTATTTGCTATAGTTAATTAACGTAGGTTAATAAAGAGCTATGAATTAATTGATATTATAAGTAGTAAATTATTGACTAAGTATTCCTATAAACTCCTTCTCCCTTTTTCTTGCTATAATTCTATGACTTTTTTCATATGAGTTGGCTGTTTTATCAATATTTATCCGTAAGTTTGAATATTTTAAATGGTAATGGTGATGGTAATGGTGATAGCAGGCCGTATAGACGATCAGGGTAGACTAGTTATACCAAAAGATATCAGGAAGAAATGGAGGTTAAAAGGAGAGGTAGACATAGTTGAGGTAGAGGATGGAGTGTTGATACGCCCTAAAAAAGGTGGATGGAAGGATTTTCTAATCAAAAAGGTGAAGGTTGACTGGAACAGGGCTGTTGCCGTTTCTCTTGAGAAAGTTTCGGTCGACGAGTTAATATTTGGTGAATCATAATGTCGAGAAAGATATTGACACTAACATCTTAGTGTACGCTCTTGTGGAGGGTCATCCTGCAACAAGTGCATGTGAAGAATTCATCAGGAGAGTGGGTGAAAAAAAGTTGCTGGTGACCACACCTCTAACTCCATTCGGAATCTACTATGTGCTCTGGAGGATTTATGGGTTATGCAGAAACAAGGCATGTGAGCAAGCGGTCTTACTCTTCGATTCTCCTATAGAGCTCATACATATCACAGAAGAGGATGTATGTGTGGCTCTCAGAAAAGTTGTGGAGCACTCTATAGAGGCGAATGATGCCCTGCTTTTAGTGTCTTGTCTACAACATAGCATATCCTCATTAGCATCAGATGACACAAGGTTGCTGAAAGCCTGTCAAAAGGAGGGAGTGCACACCGAGGAACCAATTGACACCAAAATTAGCCAAAAGATGGAAATGTGGGAGAAAGACAAACTGCCAGAAAAAGGTGCTCAGAGAATGCTCCTCAGAGTCTACAATTGGCTACTAGATACAGATCCTAAAGTTGCAGATGAGTTTAAGCAAGCTACAGGTGATATGGAAAGACTCCCCTGATCAGCACACGAAAATTATAGAAATTTTTTATATCTTAAATACTAATACATATTCCATAGTGGAGGAATAGTGTTATGAGTTTTGAGGACACTTCTTTTGGGAGCGTAGTATTCGATGGGAAAAAATATGGATACGACATATTGGTTCTTCCGAATGGTAGGGTGGAGGAAAGGAGGAAAACTCTTTCTAAGTCCATTTTTGGCACTAGTCATAAACTGGTTCCGGAAGAGCTTGAATTCTTAGAAGAGGCCGAAATAATTGTGATTGGTACTGGTCAAAGCGGTTTATTGAAGCTAACCAAGGAAGCTGAGGATTGGGTGAAAAATAGGGGCATAAGAGTTATTCCTGCTCCAACGCCGGAAGCCATCAGAGAGTATAATAAATTAGAAGGAAAAAAGGCAGCACTAATTCATGTCACCTGTTAATTTTTTTGTTTTAATAAAACTAGAATAAATATATATTCGAAAGTATAGAAAAGATAGGTATAAAAGTTAGTTAAACTGGAGGAGATGAATTTTGGGCTCTAGACTGATTATCGATACTCTAAGTCATGGTCCTTTAGTCTGGACCGATAGTTTAGTTGAAACCAGCAATCAGATGCTGTCTTTGGGTCTCAGTCCTTGGAAGATTATTCAAGATCTCATTGTGGTTGCCGCCAAGACCATTGCTTCCGATAATGATTATTTTGCAAAATACATGGATGCTTGGAAAAAGTCGGGAGTAACCTGTGTGAGCTGGACTATTGGTCCGATACACGAGAAACCCTACTCCTATGACGGGGTTTTCCACAATTACTCCTTTCTGACACACATAGTTGACCATAGAAAAGATTTCCTAGTGAAGGTTCTAAAAGCAGAGGACATTGAGAAAGCCTTTAAACAGAATAAAAAGGGCATCATATTCAGTTTTCAAAGCTTGGAGCACATCGGTTCCAACATTGATTTATTAGATCTCTACTATATGATGGGTGTTAGAATAATGCAGCTAACCTATAACTACCGAAACCTGGTTGGGGACGGGTGCACGGAAAGAATGGACGGGGGACTAAGCAACTTCGGTCTTATGGTAATTGATAGGATGAACAAGCTGGGGGCGTTGGTGGATGTTTCCCACTGTGGGCCCCAGACATCTATGGATGCTGCGGAGAACTCGAAAGACCCTGTGGCTGCCACTCACACCTTTTCCAAAAAATTGTATGATCACGATAGAGGCAAGACTGATGAGCTACTAAAAGCCATAGCGGAAAAAGGAGGATACATTGGTGTACTCGCGGTACCCGGATTCCTAACCACTAGATCCAAGACAACTATTGACGACTGGTTGGTTCACGTGGACTATATCGTAGATCTGGTTGGTGTTGATTATGTGGGAATTGGAACAGATTTTTACGGCTTCTCACTTCCGGAACCATTAGCGATTAAGGTAAGCGAGTTTCTGGAAGTTTTAGGATTTAGGCCAGAGCACCGGGCTAGCTTCGCCACAAAAATAGAGGGTTTTGAAGATTACATAAAATTCCCAAATCTAATCAAAGGACTGGCTAGCAGGGGCTACAGCGATCAAGAGATAAACAAAATAGCCGGGGAAAACTTTCTACGGGTATTCCGAAAAGTTGTAAGATAAAACCTAATAATTATAATCGGTTTTTGCTGATTATAGCAATATTTATGAGGTATTAACATGTAGAAATGGGATGCTGAGGATTATCATAAAAGCTCTTCTGAGCAGGAGGAATGAGCACAGGAACCTATAACAAAACTCCAACTCAGAGGGGATGAAAGAGTTTTAGATATTGGATGCAGTGAAGGATAGATGCAGTATGGTTAGAAGAAGAGAGAAAAAAACCAAAATAATATGCACCATCGGCCCAGCTACTTTAAATTTGAAAACAATCAGGCGAATGTACGAGGCTGGAATGGATGCCATAAGAATAAACACCGCTCACGGGGACTTCAACCAGTATAAAGAAATCATTAATATAACCAGAGAGGTGGGGGAAATACCGGTCATTATGGATATTAAGGGGCCGGAGATTAGAACAAGAATTAAAAGTTCCCGCGAGGCTAGGGTCGGTGATGTCATAGTGGCGGGTATTGGAGATGAGGAACTCAACTTCTCCTACAATCTTTATGACGAGGTGGATTTGGGGGACAAGATTCTCGTTGATAACGGGGCCGTGGGACTAAAAGTAGTCAAGAAAGAGAAGGGGAAGTTGTATTTACAGGTTTTCTATGGAGGAATAATCGAAAACAACAAGGGGGTTAATATTCCCCACAAGAGGATTAATGCTCCCAGCCTATCACAAAAAGACCTCGAGGTAATAGAATTCTCCAAAGAAAACGATGCTGAATTCATAGCCCTCTCCTTCACTAGGGACGCTAACGACTTAAAGAATCTAAGTACGAAAATCGGCACAGGCGAACAGGCGGTTATAGCCAAAATTGAAAACTACGATGGTGTAAAGAACATCGCCGAGATTATAGAAGAATCAGATGCCATCATGGTGGCAAGGGGAGATTTAGGCGTGGAGATAGATTACGAGAAGGTCCCCGTTATCCAGAAGGACATAATCCGAAGATGCAACCAACTAGGAAAAGTAGTGATAACGGCGACCCAGATGCTGGAATCTATGGTGAACAATCCCACCCCCACCCGAGCTGAGGCCAGCGACGTAGCAAACGCCATCCTAGATGGAAGCGACGCGGTCATGCTCTCAGGAGAAACATCCATTGGAAAATATCCCGTTGAGTGTGTGGAGATGATGACCAAAATCGCGAGGGAAGCTGAACGCATGGTAGCTAGTAAAATAGAAATGAACGGCTACATCAACATCTCCCAGACAGTGAGCAAGTCCATAAACCTAATAGCAAACTCAATGCCCATCGACAAGATTGTAACCATAACCCGATCCGGATACACCGCAAGAATGATTGCAAGGTTCAGACTCAAACAACCAATCATCGCAGTAACAGACAACGAAATGGTTAAGAGACAATTAGAAATAATCTACGGAGTAGAACCAGTACATATAAAATACCGAGAGGCCCGCGACATCATTTACAACACCGCACAGATTCTTAAGGAAAAAAAACTTATTGAAGATAAAGACAATGTTTTATTCACAGCAGGAATCAGGACAGGACAGCCTCATGAAAGCAATTTAATAGAAATCCACAAGATAGCAGACCTTCTGGGCGTTTCCCTCTCAAAATAAAAGCCCTAAAAAATAAAGTTGATTTAAATTTGTTAAACGTGTTTATATTATAGAGTAAAAGCATGGCGGTATTGTTTCCTTGTGGTTCGCCTAGTAAAGGAGCTTTTATAGGGCTTCTTTCCAGATTTGGAGCCTTAAAATAAGAGTTTAGAATCGGTCGCATCTGCGTCGCCCAAAATGATTTAGATAAGATTTCACTATTTTTTTAAAATTATTAATCAATTAGAGATTCTCACATTATTATTTGCCAACATATGACAAAAGGGGGTTTAGAATTATGCCTGTAGGAAATGAGAGAATAGTTAGAGCTCTTGCTGATGCGTACCGGAATGAACCATTGATTTCTCCTGCAGTGTTGAAAATTTTTTAGAAAATGCTAACAAGTATACTCAGGAAAAATTCCAGCTAGATAGAAATTATGGTACAATAGACGAACTGGAACCGCCTTACTAAACTTGGTGGAAAAATATCCCTCACAGGATGCCTAGATTTATGGTGGACTGAAAGGAGAGAGCCTGCTCACCGGCGCAACTGGAGTAATTAGTAAAAGAGTCGGTAAAGAAGCAACAAAATCGCTTGTAACGAATTTAGGCCTAACAGAACATCTAAAAGGGGCAAAGAATCTTTACGATTTTCTACAAAAATATAGAGGCTTACACGTAGCAATCGGATTCGTAAGAGAACAAGATGTAATACTCACCGACTTGGGTAACGAAGAGGTAGAGGTATCACTGAGTGGTGACTGTAGCTATCTAAATGTGTGCCTTGACGTAATCAAAGAAGGCATCTACAATGTCCTAGGACAAGTGCCCTGCCCCCGATTAATCGCGTTTGCGGGAGTAGCTGAACTTATTCTAAATAGAGGATTCGATGTAAAAATATTGAAATATGATCCGCCAAATTGCAAAGCTAAATTTTTCGAGCTTTAAGGCGTGGGAAATTTTTTTCTTTTCTTTATTTTTTTAATTCTATAAAAAGTTAAACCTGCACATTCCTTAGGAATTTCAGGGTTAAAGTGGCTATTTTTTAGATATGTTATATAACTTGAATTTTTGGAATGTAATTTATAATTTTTTATTAAATATAAACGTAGTAATTC
>NZ_JBRAKS010000240.1:0-5937 GCF_052745115.1 Candidatus Jordarchaeum sp. | reverse complement strand
TCTGGAAGTGTCCTAGATGGGTAAGTTTCGGACAACGGTTGCCGAAGCGTATAGGTTCCAAGAAGCTCCCGAAGGTTATAGACCGAATGATATTTTGAAAGATGCAAGAAGTGTTGTGGTTCTGGCTATTCCCCTTTTAAAAGGTGTTTTGCGAAAAGCTCCCAGTAGAGAATACTTCTTGAATTATTTCATGGTAAACCACGAATTAAACAGTATCGCGCTTCAATTAGGATGTTTTTTGGAGAGTGAGGGATTTGAGGCGGTTCCCGTACCCGCTTCTTACCCTTACAATGTTGATGAAAACAAGGGCGACCTCTCACATCGCCATGCCGCAGTCCTCGCGGGAATAGGCGTGTTAGGCAAGAACAATCTTTTAATTACTAAGAATTACGGACCAAGAGTGCGATTGGTTTCTATTGTAACAAACGCTCCCCTAAAAGGAGATGAGCCCTTGAATCAGAATTTTTGCCAAGGATGTGAAGCATGCATTAAGTCCTGTCCGGTAAACGCTTTAATAAGCGGATATATTGATAAGGAAAAATGTGTTAGGCAATTGAGAAAAAATGGAAAAGAGTTAAAAATAAATGAATTAATCTGCGGGGTATGCATCAGGGTTTGTCCTGTTGGGAAAGAAGATTAAAAACTTTTTAAATACTCTTTTTTGTACCACCACTAATTAGAGAATTTGCACATCTCTTTTTTTAGAGGAAATTATTCACTCTACGAGTTTATTATTTTAGAAGTCAGGTTTTATTTCGTCTACCCGGAATCTTTTCCAGGATAATGTTTTCGGAAACTGGTGTAAGATTACTCCTTTGAATATTGTTCCCGCCCTCTGGGAGCATCGATGCTCTGGTTTTTCACCAATAGCCATTTGAACCAGTTCTAGTAAGTGGTAGATGGACATTCTTGTTGGCCAAACTTTCTTACCGACGGAGAGCATCTGTAGACAACCTGCACAGTAGACACCTAGGATATCGGCGTGAGTTTTTTTGGCTTGTCTGAGTCTTCTTATGGTTGCCGTTGTTAGATTCCAGGGATGATAGCTTCTAGGGAAACTGAATCCTCCGCTTATTCCACAGCAGAGTGCGCAGTCTCGGGTACATTCCATTTCTACCACTTTTGCCCCTATGATTTCCAGTATTCTTCGAGGGATATCGAGGTACTCGTCTCCGAAGGCTTTTCCGTAGCAGGAGTCCTGAACGGTTACTGTCTTGTTTAGCTTCTGTTTCACCTTGATTGTTCCGTTTTCGAGTCTTTCTAGGAGGATTCGGTAAAACGGTATTACCTCAAAATTGAATTTGATGCCAAATCTTTTGGGCAGGACATTCGTGAACATGTTGCATCCGGCGGTGCAGAGCATGACCACCCTTTTTGCTCCTATTTGTTTGAACCATTTTTCCAGTCTTTTTCCGGCTTGCTTGGCCTGGTCAAACATACCGGTTCGATAATAGGTTTCACCGCAGCACAGGTCTAAGGAACCCATAATGGGGTATTCGTCTAGAAGACTGGTGTAGGTGAGAGAGGGAATTGTGATAACATTGCAGCCGGGGTAGAGTACAGTTTCACTTTTCCTAAAGTTGGCCCAAGATTCCAATGTTTTCTTCTCGTCTTCGGGAAGCCTTTCTAAGGCGTAGGTTCTAAAGTTAGGTTTTCCATGGGCGATAAACCAACTGGCTCTGGAGGGTAATCCTTTCTCCTGGTATTCTTCGTACCATCTTTGAAGAACCAGTTCTGTGGGATAACAGTTGTTTGGACAGAAAAAGTTGCAAGCAAAGCAGGATTCACATTTTTCCAAAACGTGTTTGGTCTTTTCACCATCAATTAGTCTCTGTATTTCCTTCTTAGCCTCTTCTGGTGAAAGCTTCATAACGGGGCAGCGGGAAAAGCATTCGCCACATCGAGTACAAGTCTCCTCATTGAAGGAGCTATAACGATCCTGTTTTACAACCATTTATATCTCCTACTCATCTTCATTTATTTTTATTAGATTCAGTTTTGAATTTTTTATCTAAGAGAAATTATTATTCTAAATGCTATCAAAATTAATTTTCTTGTGAAATTCCATTTCAGAAGGGGATTTATTATTTTTGGAAGTATGGATTTATCCTCTAACTCTACTGCTTTCGTTTCTATCTCTGGTGGGAAGGGCTCGATCCAGTATTTATTCCCGGTTCTGATAATGTTTTCCCAAGGGTGGGATAGAACCGCTCCGATTATGTCCCATGCCCGCTCCCGGTGTCGGTGTGCGGGTTGTTCTCCCACTGCTAACTGGACGAGTTCAAGGATGTGGTAGATGGGCATTTTGACTCCGAGGAGTTCTTTTGCTACCGATAGTATCCATAGGCACCCGGAACAGTGAACAACTAAAACATCTGCACCGCTTCGCTCCGCCTCTTTGAATTTATTTCTGGAATAGTCTATGATGTCCAGCATGCTGTAGCGACTGGCCCCAGCTCCAAAACCGCAGCACAAAGAATTTTCCCGAGAATGTTGTAGCTCTACCAGTTTTGCACCAGTGGCTTTTATCAGTTTTCTGGTGGTGTCAAAGAATTTGGGCCCTATGGCTTTTGACCAGCAGCTATCGTGAAGCGTGACCTTCATATCTACTTTAGATTTTAGCTTTATATCCCCATTCTCAATTCTATCCAATAGCCATTCTTCTAAGCACTGAAGTTGGAAATTGAAACTGATTCCAAATCGTTCAGGTAAAGTTTTTTTCAGCATAATGTACTCGTGTTCGTTAAACAAAATAATCTTCTTTGCACCCAGTTTTTCGAGTTGCTTCTTAACCCGCTTTCCGGCATGCTCAACCACATCAAGCAGTCCCAGCTGATAGAAGAGAGCTCCACTGGTCCAAAAATCCCCTGTACCAGCAAATGTAAATCCCTCTAACAGTTTGGAGTGAGTAATATAGGGTACGAAACTAGTCATCGTCCCTCCCAACATAATCACATCGGATTTCTTGGGATTAGACCAGGCTTGAATTGTTTTTCGCTCATCTTCCGGGAATTTTTTCCAAAGAGCAGCCCAAAGGTTTTGGGGATGATTGGGGGAAAGTAGTTTCATGGTTTTTCCTAGGCCTTTCTCCTTGTATCTTTCAAACCATCTGGTCAAAATCAATTCATAAGGATCCGCTTTCTCAGGGCAATATATGTTACAGGATAAACACGTTGTGCATTCTCGTAGGACATGGCTCGTTTTTTCACCATCTATGAGTTTTCTGATTTCTTGTTTTGCCTCTGGTAATGATAGTTGCATGACTGGGCATTTTGTGAAGCAATCGCCACACTGGGTGCAGGAATCCCTCTTAAAAAAATTGTACATTTCCTGTTTTTTACTCATTTTTAGCCCTTCGCAGAAACTGTTTAATTTAACATATCGAAACCACGGGATATTTATATTTAATCGTTTAAACTTGAAAAAAGTACTTGCAATCTTTTTGCATTTCTAGTAAGAGTTTTAAAGGGGACTTGATTTAAAATGTTTGAGAGGTGACCTCTGTGTTTGAATTCGTGGATCCAGTAGAACTTATTGGAACGATTGGATTATTCGTCACTATGGGTATTATGGCGATTTTTGTTGGAGTTTATGTTTGGGGCTCCAAGTACAATAAGATGCTCATAAGCAGATTTGGGAGTATACTGAGGACCGAGCTTGGCCCCAAGTGTGAAAGGGCTAAACAGCAAATCTACAAATCTAGTGGTTTCAGAATCACTTGCCATCCTAAGAGGAATGTTCCTTTGAAAAACTGGGAAATGGTTCTGTTTCTGTTAAACCGAGAAAATCTTCTTCATCACCTCGCAGCACGGTTTAAACCATATCACGATATGCTTCTTACAAATGCAGATTTTTTAGCAAAGCCCAGACTTCAACTCGAAGTTATTAACATCAATAGTAAGACGCTCACGAAGGAAGATGATGAGGTTTTGAAAAAATTAAAAGAAGTTCCCAAAACCAAAATGGGGGATAATTTCATCATTAAATCTTCTGGGGTAGAAAGGGTTAGGGGACTATTAGAAGATAAAGAGTTTTTAAAAATGGTTGATAAGTTGGGCGATGATTTTATCAGAATATCCATCACCGATACTTCGCCTCACCTATTATTTGCCAGCAGGGCTAGGCAAGCCTCACTAATCACACATGTAAGATTGGCTGAAAAAATTGGAAACTACTTCAAACCGCAGAAAAGAAAACCCAAGATTCTAGAATGAAAAATTTTTCGGGAATTAAAAATTTAAGAGCGATTTTTCAATGGAAAGTGGAGGATAGTTATTATTAGATTTTCTTGAGAGCCCCCCTCTGTTTTTAAAAGTGGATAAAGTGGTACAGAAAGTTTTATCACACACATTGTTGAAATTGAATTAATCAATAAGATAAATTATTTAGGAAAATTTATTTTTGCATGAAAAAGTAGGAGGTGTAAGTTTTGCCTGGGAAGCTTGTGGATTATATCTCTGAGATTTGTGAAACTATAGGACCAAGGATAGCGGGAAGCCCAGAGGAAGCCGAAACAGCAGAGTACTTGAAGAAAAAACTGAGACCCATGAGCAACAGTGTTACTTTGGAAGAATTTAAGTGTCGTCCCGGCGTTTTACAGGGTCTTATTGTTTTCGAGATTGTTAGCATTCTTCTTGCATTTATCTTATACTTTATACTTCCAGTTTTAACCATTCTAATCATTGTTGTCAGTATTTTGATTCTATTTTTAACCCGGATGAGGGGCAAAGAAATAATCGATGTGCTATTCAGATCCGCAACCTCAGAAAACGTAATAGCAAAAATTAAACCCAAAGAAAAAGCTAAGAGAAAAGTGATTTTCTCAGGGCACCATGATTCAGCCTTTTATATGCCTCTCTTCGCGAAACAGAAAAAAAGATTACACATACTGCAGAATATACCAGTCTACTCCGCCATAATTTTCGCAATCATAGCCGTGGCGAAAAGCGTATGGATCTATATCGACCTATCCACTGGAATAAATTCGCTCAAAATGAGTTTAGGATTTTTCACCTTTACTGAACTGATAAGATTCAACCTGCTCATAGACATACCCGCAGTAATCGTTGGACTTGTTAGTGTTCTATCTGGCTTCTACTTTGCTTTCAACATGGTGACCAAAACCAAAGTGATGGGGGCTAATGATAATTTGTCTGCGGTTGGCGTCTTATTGGGTATAGCGGAAAAAGTTTCCAATAATCCGCCCAAAAGCACTGAGGTTTGGATTGTTTCTTTCGGAACCGAGGAACCGGCAACCTTAGGAAGCAAAGTTTTCGCCGAAAAACATGGAAAAGAGCTTGAGAACGCCTACGTTATTAATATGGAAACGGTTGGTCAGGGTAAGTTCGGTGTTGTCACGAAGGAGATATCGGTTGCGGGAAATCTGTCAAAGGAATTAGCTGACTTGGTTGTTAGGGCTGGAAAAAAGTGCAAGGTTCCAGTAAAACCCATTGAGCTGAAGTACGGGAATACTGACGCTACACCTATTGCCCGAAAGGGCTACAAATCGGTGACTGTCATGGGCATGGATGAGAACGAGTTATTTACATTGTGGCATATTCCTGAGGACATTCCTAAGAATATAAGTGAAAAGAACTTGCAGAATGCCTTGAAGCTTTGTCTGCAGATTTTGGAAGATATTGATTCAATTTCTTAAGGGGGTAGCTATACTTTAGATAAAAACATTTTTTTATTTATTCTTTGTCAACATTTAGTATAATTTTGCTCTTTTTCCTTTCCAGAAAAAATGTTTAAATATAGCAATTTTATAGAAATAGGAACGATTAGTAGCATAAAAAATTCTTAAAGCAAGATTTATAGATATTTCAAGCAAAAAATTGAACGTGATAATTTAATATATAAAAATTTTTGGGAGGATTTTGAGGAGAAGGCGCCTTAAGTATGTGGGTTGTTGGGATAGTTCGAAAAGAATAATTG
>NZ_JBRAKS010000239.1:0-5951 GCF_052745115.1 Candidatus Jordarchaeum sp. | reverse complement strand
TTAAGTGATCTCAGATAAAAGAATTAAAGTTCTGATGATAGCACCAGACTACCCATCTGAACAAAGGCCGGCGTCAGGGGTTTTTTTTAGGGAGCAAGCGCAGGCAATTTCAGTATATGATGATATTACGGTATTTTGCTTTTATTCAGGCTCGAAAAAAGTTTTTGATGTTTTAAAGCTATATAAGGTAAAAAAAAATATTGAAAACACTATACCGACTGTAAGATTTGAGTATCCAAAAATATGGAATAAGATAGACGGGATTAATTACCTAATTGCAGCTATTTATTCAATAATTCTAGCCGAGCAAAGAGGCCCGTTTGAGCTAATTCATGCCCAAAAATTTTTTCCCTCGGCAGTGATAGGTTCTATAATAAAGAAAAGGTTTGGAGGTCGACTTGTAATCACTGAGCATGCAGGAGACTTCAGAAATTCAATGCGTTCGGTTTTAAGAAGAATTTGCATAAAACGAGCGATAAAAAGTTCGGATCAAGTGATAGCTGTGAGTAAATTCTTGGCCAATTCTATAAAGGAATATTGGCCCAATATTAGGCTAAAAATTGTGCCAAATCCAGTAAACATAGAAAAATTTTGTATTGATGGCCCCCAAAATAAATATAAAGAGAAAAAAAAGATACTTCATATTTCTGATATGAGCATCAATAAGGGAATCAGAAATATTATTGAAGCCGGCAAAAGGTTAAGGGAAAAGAGATCGGATTTTATAATCATTATGATTGGGGGGAAGAGTAAGGACATAGAAAGGTGGCATAACTATATAAATATCGGATTAGATTTTATCGAATTCGCAGGAGAAATGAGGCATGAACAGGTGGCTTCCCATCTAAAATTATGTGATTTTTTTGTATTGCCGAGTTTAAGAGAGAGTTTCGGATCAGTTCTTATTGAGGCGATGGCATGTGGGAAGCCTGTTGTGGCTACGAAGTGCGGAGGTCCGGAGGAAATAGTTACAAGTGATACAGGAATTCTTATTCCACCTAATGATGTGGATTCATTGACAGGTTCTCTCGATTATATGTTGGATAATTATTGGCAATTCGATCCCGAAAAAATTGCGAAATTCGCTGAAGAGAACTTCTCCTATGAGAATGTAGGCCAGAAATTGCATAATATATATAAAGAAAGCCTTTTCAATGACGAATTTTGCCTGGATTTAAAAAAATATTAGTTGGGTCGGCATGATAAACGTTGCAATTATTCAGCACAGAATTGCTCCTTTCAGGATACCATTTTTTGAAAGACTTAATGAGGAGAAAAATTTATGGCTAACTGTTTTTTATGCTTCAAATGAAGACAGAAAAGCAAAACTACCGTTTAAAACAAGAAAGTTCCATTTGAAATCAATTAGAATAGGAAGTTCGATATTTTTTATGTCTTTTGACCTAATTTTTCATTTTTTAATTAAATCATATGATGTGGTCGTGCTTGAGGGGAGAGTAACTAATTTTGCTTATTTGTTGATTATACCAGCGCTCAAGGCAAAAAAGATAAAGGTGTGCTGGTGGAGTTCTGGCTTCGAACCATTTGGTACAGGTAAAATCAAAAAGCGAATAAGGAACTTAACTTATAGCCTCTTTTGCCGATTTGTGGATAATATCATAGTTTATAGTTCGAAGGCTAATCGATATTACCAGTCTCTAGGGAAGGCCCCATCGAGGATATTTACTGCGATAAATGTAATAGACGACCGCATGGCTTTGAACATAAATAATGAGAATGGGTTTAATATTAAAGGACATGCGGAGATCTTTCATAATTTAAAGCACAAAAAGGTGCTCTTGTTTGTCGGTAAAATCGAGGTTCCCAAAAAATTGATACTTTTATTAGAAGCTTATAGGTTACTTCTTAATTCAGGCTGGCAGAGCAGATTGGCTCTGCTTATTATAGGAGATGGCTCTGACAAAATAAGGTGCAAAAATTTTGCGAGGAAGCATTCTTTGATTGACGTTCATTTTCTTGGTGAAATAAGAGATCTTAAGAAAATTTCTTTTTATTTCAAAATATCGGATATCTTTGTTTTGCCTGGTTCTGGGGGCTTAGCTATTTATCATGCGATGATTTTTGGCTTGCCCGTTGTAGTAAGTTCGGCCGATGGCACGGAAGAAGACCTCGTAATAAATGAAGAAACAGGATTTTATTTTAAAGAAGATAGCGCCGAAGACTTAGCTGAGAAATTATCTTTTATTTTAATGAAAGAAGATAGCTACCTTAGGATGATAGGTAAGAACGCAAAGAATAAAGCTTTAAAAGATTTTTCTATTGAAAAAATGGTCAGCGGCTTCCGGAATGCCATTTTGTATTAGGTATATTTTCTGGTTTTATAGCCCATAAAAAACCAGTGGATGATTTGAATAACAAAAATGTGAACGCAAATCCTCCTCTTTGGAATTATAAGACGGAGATTCCCAAGCTTACTAATCTTGCATTTCGAGCTTTAGATCTTATGTATGATAAAAAATCAAGATTATTTGTTTTTAATTGGGATCGAAATAAAAGGAAATTAGGGCCGATCTCGGAGCGTTATTCAGCTATAGCGGCGATAGGACTTCAATCAGCCAAGCTACGCGGTATAGATATTCCTTTTTCGGTATCTGAGATATTGAAAGAACTCTTGTGCAGGATAAATGCAATGGAGGAACGAGGGCCCGGAGATCTAGCTCTCCTTTTGTGGGCTTTCAGTCTTTTGTATGGTGAAATCGAAGAGAAAGTGATGGAGCGACTAATACCTGATAAGAAAGTCAATGTTCTTATTGAAGAACTTCGCAAGAGACCGGTTGTGGAAGCCGCTTGGACGCTGTCAGCATTTTCTTATTTATATAAGAATGGATTTAGAAATTCTCTAATCTCACAAGCATGTGAATCTATTGCTGATATCATTATTGATGCATTTAATCAAGAAACGCATATCTTTTCCTATGTTTCGAAAAAGCAGGGTTTTAAAAAAATTCTTGGCTATCATAGAGAATTTGGAAACTTTGCTTCTCAATCGTATTCAATTTATGGACTTTCCACATACTATCAAGCAACGGGTGATGATCGGGCACTGAAAGTAGCACTAAATTGTTCGAATAAGATATGCTCTCTTCAAGGGCCACATGGTCAGTTTTGGTGGATTTATAACGTTAGGCGCGGAACAATCGCAGATAAATATCCTGTTTTTTCTGTCCATCAGGATGGAATGGGACCAATGGCTCTAAAAAAATTGTCCATTGTTTCAAAGAGAGATTATTCAGACTTTATTGAGAAGAGTTTTGATTGGTTATATGGGAACAATGAAATGGGAATTTCTATGATTCTATGGGAGGAGGGGATAATTCTAAGATGCGTCCAAAGAAAGGCGCCCTTATCTGAATTATCTTATTATTTGAACATGGTGCGATCTCGGTTTCATTTGCCCAGCGTTAAAAACGATAATCAACTGGCTCTGGGCGGGTTGGAAATATTGAATGAGACTCGTCCATATCACATGGGTTGGATGCTTGTTTTTTTTTA
This sequence comes from Candidatus Jordarchaeum sp., assembly GCF_052745115.1. Taxonomy (NCBI): domain Archaea; kingdom Promethearchaeati; class Candidatus Jordarchaeia; order Candidatus Jordarchaeales; family Candidatus Jordarchaeaceae; genus Candidatus Jordarchaeum; species Candidatus Jordarchaeum sp. The sequence goes on along the minus strand of NZ_JBRAKS010000239.1, from coordinate 2,438 downwards.
TGATAGTTAGCTTTCTAAGGATTATAGCAAATCTGCGCCGATATTGGATGCTTGTTGCGTTAGAGACTAATCAGAAACTTTTTTTGATCAGAAGAAAATTAACTTAAGCTGGGCATAACTCAATAGAGCGAGAAGAGCTTAGTTGATGCTTGTATATGTAGGATTTTTTGCGTGTGCAGTGCTGTTGATTTTTTCTCTGCTTTCCAATTCCTACAAGAAGCCATTTCTTGTTTTTATTTTGATGAGCCCAATTGTATCATCGAGTTGGCGATACAAATTAATAAATATTAGCCTGATCGACTTATATTTTTTCCTATTTATTTTTGTTTTTTGTTTGAGGATCTTAGTTAAGCGAGAAAAGGTGTACGAGGCTCCTTTTGCGCAATTTTTTTTAATTTATATATTTATTTTATTTTTAGTTTCAGTTCGAATTTACATGAATGGCGCAACACTGACAGCTGTGGAATTTTTTTCTAAGTCTCTCTTTCTTCCATTATGTTTTTATTTATGCTCAGTATACTTCTCTAAAGAAAGCGACGAAAAAGCCTTGATTGTTTCTTTTGTTTTGGCTGTTATTTTTCCCCTTATTTTTATTATGTTTCAAAAGATTACGGGATACACGTTGCGCTATCATGCAACAAGAGGGCTGATTAGAAGTCAGGGCATCTATCATGACGCGGTGACGGCAAGGATATTTATTGTACAGGCCCTCATTGGCATATATATTTATTGGAACTATTTCTTAAATCGCTCTCGCTATTTGATGAAAATCGCTCTCCTTTTTCTTTCTTCTCTTTGCTTGGTTGGCCTGTATTTTCTTTATTCTAAAGCAGTCGTGTTGACTCTGGTATTGTGGATAATATTATTTGCTTTTTTCCGTAAACGAATGTATGTGCTTCCAATGGCGATCTCCCTCCTAATCCTTATAAATTCCCTTATCGGAAACAAGCTTCTCTCCGATATGAAAACTCTTTTTTCAAAGGAAATTGAATATGCAGCAGGAAATATTTCGAGCGATTATGTTCTTGCTGGAAGGGGAGGAATATGGAAAAGCTATTTAATAGAATGGAAAGGTCTTCCTATTCTGGAAAAAATAATCGGGACAGGGAGATCACATGGATATTTTCATAATGATTTTCTTAGAATCCTCTTCGCAGGCGGGATATCATATCTCTTATTGTATTTAGGATTATTGTTTAGCTTATCGATCAAGATGATACAAAAATTTATGAGAGACAATAAAGCACTCTATTTTGCTGGTTTGCTTGGAATAACGTATTATTTTTGTGAATCGTTAGGTCAACTGGCTGGGTTTTATCCGATTCTTCAACCGGCTACTTGGGGGCTCGTTGGCCTATGTTTAAATAAGCAATTCCAACCAGTCGAAAAATAATTCAAACTCATCTCTAATTGATAATGAAGAAAATCAAAACGCCTATTGTCATAATGGGTGCGGTTCCGCCCCCCTATATTGGACCAAATATTGCGACAGAGGTTATTATAAATTCAAGATTGAAAGAAGGATTCAATCTAATTCACCTCGACACTTCAGATCATCGCAGTCTTAACACGCTCAATAGATTAGATTTATGGAATATCTTTCTCGCAATCAAGCACTATTTTTTGCTTCTTAAACTTATCATAAGGCACCGGCCAGCTCTCATATATATTCCGATCTGTCAGACAACAATAGGGTATTTTCGTGATGCGCCATTTATACTCCTAGCAAAATTATTTGGTAGTAAGGTGGTTTGCCATCTTCGAGGAAGCAATTTTAGAAACTGGTATCTGACCACGACTTCATTAACGCGTTGGATTATCCGGCGTGTTCATTCGCTTGTAGATGGACAAATAGTTTTGGGAGATTGCCTAAGAGACTTATTCTCTGGGATTTTGCCTCCCGAAAAAATATTTGTTGTGCCAAATGGGGCAAATTACTTTTTTGACATAAGAAAAAGAAACGTTAATAATAAAAACAAAATAAGGATTCTATTTTTATCAAACTTGGGAAAAGAAAAAGGCGCTTTCGATGTCCTTGAAGCGGTTCCTAAAGTTGTCAAAATTCATAATAACGTAGAATTTATTTTTGCTGGAGATCGCAGAAACGAAGAAACAATAAATGAATTTATTAAATTTATAAAAGCAAACCCATTGTTGCCGATAACTTTGACTGGCCCGTTATATGGAAAAGCGAAAACTGATCTGCTTTTATCAGGAGATGTTTTTGTGTTCCCGCCTCGCGAACCTGAAGGTCATCCCTGGGCAATTGTGGAGGCGATGGCTGCCGGATTGCCGATTATAACAACTGATCAGGGGGCCATAAAAGAATCTGTGAAGGATGGCGTAAATGGATTTATTGTCGAGAAACGGAATCCTCATCAGATAGCAGAAAAAATCAAATTTCTAATTGAGAACCCTGACGTAAGAAAAAAGATGGG
>NZ_JBRAKS010000238.1:0-5991 GCF_052745115.1 Candidatus Jordarchaeum sp. | reverse complement strand
CCGAACACCATTTAGGCGGTGTCCTAAATGGGTAAGTTTCGGACAACGGTTCAAATGCTCGAACTGTGGTAAAAAAATCGACCAAACGAATATTTGTTCGAATTGTGGCTGGAAGTTCTGTTCCAAATGTGGTAAATCCTCTCCTCCAGACTCCCGATTCTGCTCTAAGTGTGCATCTCCTCTATAAAAAGTGTCCATTTTGATACTTTTAATAAATTTTTTCCGAAACCTTTAATCTAGTGATTGACTTAAAAAACCTTGCCCTTAAGAACACTAAAAAGATGGTTTCAATGGAAAAAATTGTACGTATCTCTAATATACAAGACCACATAGGTGAAACTGTTCAAATCCATGGCTGGATACATCTAAAAAGAGAACATGGAAAGCATATGCTCTTTCTAGTGGTGAGAGATGGAACTGGTTTCATCCAAGTGGTTTTAAGAGACGATGTTAAGGGTTATGACGAGGTCTTCAAGAGTTATCGGGAAGCATCGTTGATTATTACGGGAACTGTGTCAAAAGATGAGAGGTCTCCTTACGGCTATGAGATACGAGCGGAAAGTGCTAAAGTGGTTTCTCCCTCGCAACCCACAATAGAGGAAGAGATTCAGCCAGACTCTTCGGTTGATATTTTACTGGATAAGAGGCACCTAGTTATCCGAGGAGAAAAGGCTTCGGCAATGCTGCGCTACACCGATAAATTACTGCGATACATCAGAGAATTTTGTGTCGAAAGGGGGTTGACAGAGGTGATTCCCCCCATATTAACTAAGGCGGCCTGTGAGGGTGGGGCAACGCTTTTTCCCGTGAAATATTTTGATGACACTGCTTATCTCACACAATCTTCACAGCTTTATATGGAGGCTGTCCTTCCTGCTGTTGGCGATGTTTACTGTATTCAAAAATCTTTTAGAATGGAGCGTCACAGAACCAGGAGACACCTTTTGGAATATTATCATTTTGAACCGGAGCTTGGTTTCATTGATTTTGAGGACTTGATTAGATTTGCTGAGGATAATATCATTTATATCGTCAAAAGAACTCTAGAAGATGATTATAAAATTTTGGAACTTTTTGAGGTCCACGATCTTGAAGTGCCTAGAAGCTCCTTTAAACGAATGACCTATGCTGAAGCTATCGAATTCTTTAACTCCAAAGGTATTGATATTGATCCGGGAATGGACATAGAGGAGTCTAAGGAGAGAATGCTAGTCGATCATTTTGGAGAGCCGGTTTTCCTCATAGAATTCCCCGCGAAGCAGAAGGCTTTTTACTTTAAGAGAAAAGAATCGGATGACCGCTTAGCTCTTGCTATGGACTTGTTGGTTCCCACAGTGGGTGAGATTATTGGCGGGGGAATGAGGGAGGATGATTACGACACGATTATTAAGAGGTTGAATGAGATAGGTGCGAATCTAGAGGATTATCGTTGGTACACTGATTTTAGAAAATATGGTACCGTTCCACACGGAGGCTACGGACTGGGTATCGAGAGAACTGTGGAATGGATTTTGCGATTAGAACATATTCGTGATGCCACGCTTTTTCCAAGATTTATCAACAGACTACTTCCCTAAAAAATAAGCCTTTTTTAAAGACTCTTCACTATTTCAAAGGTATAAGATTGTATTAACCTTTAATAATCTACTCAAATCTATAATAACTCTACTAATTAATATGGATAATTTTCGATTATGGTGATTGCCTTGAGTTACCAAAAGCTAAAAGATTATGAGAAACTTGTAGGAGCTTATCGGGAACTCTACGAGAAAGATGTTTTCGATTACCCAAAGGGAGTGACTATAACAAGTGATATTATCTCTCTCTCGAAGGATCTTGAGGCACACTATGAAAATAAAACGAAAAGCTCGGATAGTTACTATTCGCCCCTGATGGCTGCTATAAAGATTTTTTTCAAGTCTCAGAGGTGTATTATTGAAGTTTCAAACCGGCTTTTTAAAATGGAAGTTAATGATTCACTATTCGGTTTTGTAAACAAGGCTTCTCCAAATAAGGTTCAGATTGGAAACAGAGTTTTGAATATCTCTTCAGTGGACGAAAATCAAAAAATAAAACAAGTTTTCTTAGATGCTCTAGAGCATATTAAGGCATGCTTACCCGAACTAGAAGGAGCTAAAAAAAGGGTTTCTGAAGCTAGAGACCGGGATCTGACATCGGTGTTGGGCGGGGGAGAAAGTCTCCTTAACGCTAAGATTTGCTTTTTTAACTCAATTATTGCGATTCTTGAAAAAAACTTCGAAAAATCAATTCAAAATTTGGAAGAATCTATAAAATTCATAGAGAGCGCAATAAAATACATCAAAATTAATTTGGATACACCAGGGGAAGTTGAGAATGCTAAAAAAACGGAGGCTTATTTGAATCTCTTAATAAAAAATTATAAAAATTCTATTAAAACCCTGAAAGAGCTAATCTAAGAATAGAATAAAATAACTATTTTTTCTCAAATATCAATGGATAATTAAATTTTGAGCCTATTATTGAATTCGCTTATAAGCCGCTGTTGATTCCAAGAGGGAAAATCTAAAATCTAAATTCCTTTTTCATTTAGATTCTTAACCGCCTTGAAATAGCACCCACTGCCTTTCACGCCTTCTTTTATGATATAATCGTCTATTCTTGCTAGGGGGTAAAGGAAGGGAAATATTAGGTAGTCTGGTATCTTGTGTCGTCTGAGGAGTTCTCTTATTTCCTCAGCTACCTCGCTGAACTGCTGATTGTAATAACCATAGGTGGCGGCTTTCATGCCCACATCTTTCAGTAGCTTCAATATCTTTTTCAGGGTATATCTTCTGTGGTGGCCAAGATCCAGGTCCTCTCTTGTCAAATCGTCTGTTACCGTTTTTTCTTTAATGATTATTTTCTCTCTCTCAGTGGTGGGGACTGTTCCTACCACAGCTCCGCTTTTTTTGATTACTCTTTTTGACTCTTTCATTGCTTTTGTATCATCTGGGATGTGCTCTAAAACGTCCAGCATTATAACCCCGTCAAAAATGTCTTTCCTGAAGGGTAAGGCCTGCCCATCTGCGATAATAAAATCTATTGGTAAATTGTTTATTCGGGCAGATTTATGGGCTTCAAAGAAGTCCTCGTTGGGTAGATCCATAGCAATCATTTTTAAACCGTTTTCCATTAGGGCTACGCTCCAGACACCCCAACCGCATCCCATGTCTAAAACCGTCTGCTTTTGTTTGGGAGCTAATGCCTTAAAAACCCTCTTTGCCCTTACTGCGTCAAGTAGGTAGGGGTGTCCAATGGTTCGGTAAATCCATTCTCTAAATGCTATTACTCTGGGGCTCGGATTTTCGTGTCTGTGATAAGATAAGAAGCGTCCAATTATTGGCTTTCGGAACAATAGTTAGTCCTCCATAATCTTTCATTTTTTAATTAATTTGGATGTACTCCAGAGATATTCAAAATAATCGGCTGCGAGTGCGGCAAGTCCCAGATGATCCGACCATATTCCCATGGAGAAAGTAACATCACCCTCAGGGCTGATTTCTGGAAATATTATAATGGCCTCATGGTTATCTATTATGATACCTCCGCCATACATAATATCCCGAGTTCTAATATCTCTGGAGTATTTAAACAATTTATCCAGAATTTTTTCCTCAACATTTGAGGTCATAAATTTAGTTTCTATATCTTTTCCTCTTAGTTTATCCAGAATCTGTTGCAGGACATCTAAGTTTTCTTCTGTTATTTTTGGAAAAGCGATTAGTATGCTCTTCTTTGGTTTTTCCACCATCTCCCCTATTTTTTCTAGGAGGTTCTCCTCTCCATGAATTATCCAAATGTCTGGTCTTTCAGACTCTCCACTTCTCTCGTAGAGCGGTTGAAGCTCACTAATGATTTGCTCCTCGTTGTTTTCTATTTCCTTCTGTATTTGAAGCTTAATACTTCTCATACCCTCTATGGGTGGTTTGGGTTGATACCTGTTCGGTCTACCTCTATCTGATTTCACCCACCCCTTCTTCTCTAGTCTTTCAGCCACCTCGTAAATTCTCGAATAGGGCACACCACTTTTCTTGCTCAATTCAATGGCAGTGAGCGAACCCGCAGTCAAGAGAGTTAAATAGGCCTCAATCTCATACTTGGTGAGTCCGATGTCCTCTAACGCCTTTTTGGTTTTATCGCTAATCATATAAACGCAGCCTGAAAACTTCTATCGCTCATAATTTTTCGACTTGTTATTTTTATCTTTCTAATCCTTTTAAATTATTAACTTAACCAATGGTACGCTTTCAAAAACTTAATACGTGCATAACCAGATATTTAAAACAACACTAATAAAACAATCTCAAAAAATGGGGATAATCATAAATTGTACTCAATCACTGCCAAAAAACTTCGAGAATTGAGGAGTCACCTAGTTGAAAAGGGTTTTAAAGTAAGACAACACTGCTGCGAATATTTTCTAGTTAGAAATAATCAATTTGTAGGAGTTCTATCACTTTTTCCCAGTTGGAAACAAGCCTTATTAATAAGCACTAAAAGACCAGAAGCCGAAAAATCAGCCGCCGAAATTTTACAGGTGATTAAAGAGATATTTCCGGAACTAGAGGTAGAATTCAGAAATTAAAAAAATAAAAAATACACACTACATAAATTGTTTCCAAAAATGAGAAAAGACAAATTCTAGTCTAGCAGCATGGAAGGACTGAAAAGACATGGATAAGGAAGAAAAGCAGGAGCCGAAAAAAAGGGTAAAAGCAATTCACATTGATCAAAAACTCTGTAAAGGCTGCGAACTCTGCACGCATTTCTGTCCCCATAACGTATTGGAAAAATCGGAAAAACCAAATGAACAGGGCTATTATCCTCCCATACCAGTCAATATAAAAAACTGTAAGGCGTGCAAATTCTGTGAACTCTATTGTCCTGAGCTGGCAATCTATGTCGAAGAGGAAAGCTAAAACATTTCAAACAAGTTTATTCACTATTTTTGATATATTTAAAAGGGAGATGTTTTTATGACCAAGGTTTTTTATGCGGAAGAGGGTGAAGGTAAGTGTCAAGTTTGGGCGTTTTTCTTTCTTTTGGGAGATGATTTGGTGGTAGGAATTGGTGGCGGAGAGCGGCCTCATATAGGAGCTTTGGCTGTGGCGGAGCCACGTCCCAGCAGAGCTAAGCCAGACGTCATTTCTTCAACCTCTTCTGTGATCACTCTGTTGGGCCACAAGGATGATATTGTAGCTCGTGAAGCTGCAGATAGTTTAGCCAGTGAAACCAATAGAGTAGTTACAGTAACAGCAGGTATTCATGTAGAAAACGCTACAAAAAAAGAGATTGAAACCCTATTAGCAAATTCGAGACGTGTTATCCAAAAAATCATAAAGAGAATTAAGACTCTTACATAATCTCTAAACTTTTCCATGCCTTCTAGAACGTTCTGGTGCTGTCCTTTTTTTATTTGTAAATTTTTTTGTCTATGTGATTATGTTTTACAGTGAACTTTATGATTGAAAGGGAGTAGCATTTTAGGGTTTTTCTGCCCCAAGTCCAGACTGCGAGCGACCTATAGAGTGCTAAGGAGAGTGAAAAAATTGCACCAACTGACACTGTCTCTTACCAAATTTATAGTTGAGCGCCTTTTCCCCGCAATATGTACGCCTCAGCTTTTCGCAGACGCTGTAAAACAAAACCATTGTTAAATTAAAATAATCGTCGAAAACGAAAATTAAAACTTCAATAACACTGTTATACTTTATAGGAATTTCCGATATATATACAAGTTATTTCCTAAAATATGATTAAAGAATTTGGGAGGATGAGAATGAAAGGAAAGCTAAAAATACTTGCAGCTAGCGTTCTCATAATGCTTACCATTAGCTTGGGAACAGGTTATCTGACGTTAGGACCACTCGCATTTGCAAACAACAACCACACCTCTCTCGGACTAATTCAGGTCCTAAACCGTTGTCCGAAACTTACCCATCTAGGACACTTCCAGATGGTGTTCGGTTC
>NZ_JBRAKS010000237.1:0-6036 GCF_052745115.1 Candidatus Jordarchaeum sp. | reverse complement strand
AACAATGAGTCTATGATTTATTATATTTTGATTTTTTCACTCTTCTGTTAATTGTGTATTTCCGCTTTTCCTCCCCTCCTTCAAAGGGATTTTTTGGCACTTAACCCCGCTTAATTGTGGAATCCCCCGCAAAACAGGGATTTAAACCCGTTGCCCTCCGCCAAAACCACCACGGAAATGTTAACACAAAAGAATATAAAAATCAGAATATTATAAAAGATAGACACGTTGCAAAAGAAAAAGGTTTAATATAAATCCTTATAAGTTAAAAAGTAGATTGGAATTAACTTAAAGGAGAGATATGGAGGTATTTATTTTGGGAGCACCTTGGGACTGTAAACTAATAGGAGAATTCTTGGAATTTGATGCAGCAGAATATCCAGATAAGGAAGCAGTAGTGCATAAGGATCAAAGAATGACCTTTGAGGAGCTTAATGAAACCGTTGATCGTCTTGCTAAAAGTTTTTTGAAACTGGGAATCAAAAAAGGGGAAAAGATCATAACCATTATACCTCCTAGGCCTGAGTGGCTTTATGTTGCATTGGCGGCAGCTAAAATCGGAGCAGTAACAGTCTCACTGGACTGGAGAGATGAGTTAAAAGACTTTGAGTACCAGATTCCCTTAGTGAAACCTACCACGATTATAAATATGAACCAGTTCCTCAGCAGAATGTATTCCCGAATTTTAGATCAGATAAGAGATCAGTTTACTACAGTAAAAAACTATATTTCTATCGCCGGAACATATTTACCCGGATCCATCGCCTTTGAGGACTTAGTCTCCAAACCAAGAGATGAGATGAATAGAGAATTGGAAGAAAGGAAAAGTGAAGTTCAGGAAGACGATCCGGTTCTCTGTATGTACACAACTGGGACCACTGGTCCCCCTAAACCAGTGATTCTAACCCATAAAAATATCTGCAAGTGCGTTGAGTATTTGGCCAAGTATATAGGGGCGAATCCAGAAGACGTAGCCATTGGCAATATGCCAGTTTCACATGCGGCGGGTTCGGTACACGCTGAAATGCAAAGTATCATTCTAGGTAATAAATTGGTCATGCTTGAGAAATATGATACAGAAGATACCTTAAAGCTTGTACAGCGGGAGAAAGTCACATTTGTAGGTTGGCCTCCCACAGTATATATTATGATTCTTAATCTTCGTAATTTTGACCAATATGATATGTCTTCCATAAGAATGGCTGTGGCTGGTGCTGGTTACACCTCACCAGAATTGGCTCAAAGAATCATAGATAATATCTCACCAAGCTTCTACAACTGCTGGGGCATGACCGAGCTAAGTGGGGTGGCTACAATTGCGAGACCCGAAGATGGTATAGAAAAAACAAAGTGTACCTTAGGAAAACCGACTTCTTCAGAAATCAAAATAAAGCTTGTGGACGAAGAAGGTAAAGTTGTTTCTAGAGGCGAAGTGGGAGAGATAATGGTAAAGGGTCCCACTGTATTTAAAGAATACTACCTTATGCCTGAAAAGAATGCAGAATCCTTTGATGAAGAGAACTACTTCCACACCGGAGACAGGGCTAAGCAGGACGAGGATGGCTTCTATGTGTTTGTGGATCGCATTAAGGAGATGTATAAGTCAGGAGGCTACAATGTATCCCCTCTGGAAATCGAAGAATTCCTGATGGCACATCCCGATATTCTGTTAGCGGGTGTCATCGCGGTTCCTGATGAAAAGTGGGGTGAAGTGGGACGAGCCTATTACCAGAAAGTGCCTGGATCAAAAATCACAGACAAAGATGTGGAAGAATACTGTCGTCGGGGTCTGGCTGCCTATAAAGTTCCAAAAGAGTTTAAATGGAGAAATCTACCTATAATTGGAGCGGGAAAAGTGAGCAAGAAGAAGCTGAGGGAGGAACTGGAAAAGGAATTAGAGAAGGAGGAAAAATTAAAACGCCTCAGAGAAGAAAGAATGAAAGAAAGTCAAGACAGTTAAAATAATCTAAAAGTTAATAATTTCTCTTCTCTTTTTTGATGGAGTTCGTTAAAAATTATGTCTGAAATCTACTGAAATCTCTTCCCGATGAAAATTAATTATTTACCATGAAAATCATTTTCATTCTCTGTCTAGAACGCTTCAGCGTATGTATGTTTTTTTAAAAAAATGGTCTTAAGAGTACATCGACAAAAAAGGAAGGGATGGTAGGTTAGTCCCACATGTCCTTTGCTATGTCGTCTAGACCTAGCTCCTGAAGTCTCTCCTTTGTAGGCTTGCCGGTTTTTTTGTCCCAGCCTCTCAGATCGTAGTGTTCCTCAAGTAGACCTTCGAAATTTTCGTATATAACACCTTTTGCGTACCCGTCTGGCTTTGGTTCAAATAGTATGCGTTTAGGAAGCGTGTCATCCTCAATGGTAAAGCCGCATCGGAAATTAAAGGCACGCTGCAAATTGATAATTCGTTCTCCAATTTTCAATAAATCCTTCCAGTTTAGATTCATGCCAGTCACATGGTTTACGAATTCCACAGTCATCGAAGGCTTTACTACAGCGGTGAAGATGCACTGTCCCGCGGCATTCACAGCCATGGAATAGTCCTGCATGTCTTTTAGAGCCTGAGATTTTCCTTCCTCAACGAGACCCGGGATTGGATCCTCCATGCCAAATTCTTCCATAGGGATATTTACTTCGAAAAGTGTAATCGCCGGGGTGTGTCTCGCGCCTCCCGCAGTCGTCGCCATGTTGATTCCCATCATTTTTACGCCTCGTGGATCCCAAGCTGACATTTCAACGCCTTTTACTTGTACCGCCCAAGCCTCGGATCCCTGGCCGATTTTCTCTGCGGCTCTTTTTACTCCTTCTCCCAATAAGTGCCATATTCCTTTTTCTCTGTTTGCTATCTTTTTAATCATCTCAATGATCAGGTCAGGGTTTCCCCATTCTAGTTTGAGGCCTCCAGTATCCTTTTCTGTGATTACTCCTTTTTCGAAGCTCTCTATCGCCCAGCCTATACTATTCCCGATGGATATACAATCCACACCGTAGAGATCGCATAGGTGAGCGGCGTATGAGAGAGCTTCAAGATCGTGGTTAAGTGTGTTACTGCCCAGCAGGGCAAGTGCCTCATACTCAGGGCCATGACCATCAAAGGCGTATTTCGGTGTTTCGACTCTACACTTTCTGTCATGAGTAACGGGGCAACCGAAGCAAGCGTAGGGACTGTAACCTATAGTGGCCGTTAATGTTGGTCCGTCAATATCGTCCGCTTCAGGTAAATAGCCTAGTTGGAAGTTTTTAACGGGCATTACAGCCAGTTCATTTAGAGTTCCCACAAAACCGGCTGTTCCGTGGACAGCCACCAGATTGAGCGGTATGCTTTCTTGGTATTCAAGGAGATAGGCCTCATAGGTTTTTTTGAGTTCTTCCGGATTTGCAGCAGGGATCTTCTTTTGACCTACTGCTGCAATAGCCTTGAAGTTTTTTGAACCGGCAACAGCTCCTAATCCCATCCGTCCTGCGAAAGAGCCGTGATCACACTCAATACTTGCGTATCTTATGAGTTTTTCACCTGCAGGACCTATTGTGGAAACTCGGGCAGTCTTTTCTCCGAGGTCTTTTTTAATGATATCCTCTGTTTCAAAAGTATTTTTACCCCAAAGGTGGGAAGCGTCCTTAAGCTCTCCGCCCGCTTCAGAAAGATAGAGATAGACCGGCTTCTCTGACTTACCCTTAATTACTACTCCATCGTAGCCTGTGCGCTTAAGAGCCCAGGCGAAGAAGCCCCCACAGCTTGAATCACCCCAACCACCAGAAAGCGGGGAAACTGCGCACACATCATATTTTCCGCTTCCCGCGGTCAATGTTCCGGCACAAGGCCCGGTCATCCAAGCCAATATGTTTTCTGGAGAAAAAGCGTCCATCGGGAGCTTCAGCTCGTTGTAGAGCAACCGGCCCAGGTATCCCCGGGCACCCAAGTATAGCTTTGCCCATTCCTCGTTTATAGGCTCATCTTTTACTTCTCCTTTTGAAAGGTCTATACGTAATATTTTTCCCATAAAACCAGATATCATTTAACTGACCCTCTCTTAAATTTTTGATGGATATTTAGTTTAATTATATTTTTATACAGTCTTTTATATTATTTGGTCGTTTATATGTCAACAATCTTTTTTAGAATTGAATAACGCTGATTGTAAAATAATCAAGGCTTTTGATGTTTTTTGTAATTTTTTTAAAATCGACCAAACTTATTTTAACTTGCACGGCTTCTTAATATGCTGTAGTATTTTGGGAGGATTGTTTTGATGAATCGAATAAAAGCTGAAACTATGGATCTAGCTCCATTTGATTCGGTTCAGGTCTTTCATAGGAAAGAAATAAAATCGTCTTATACAGCCTACTTGATCGATGAATCCAATTATGGGGATGGAAAGGCGGAAAGTTTGTTTTTTCCTAAAAGTGAAGCGGAAGTTGCAGCGATTCTAAAAGAAATGAATCAAAGCGGTACTCAAATTACAGTCTCTTCGGGACGTACAGGCATCGTGGGGGGAGCCGTACCGCTGGTTGGAGTAATACTCTCAATGGAAAAAATGAATCATGTGTCGAGTTTAGGTTTTGATGAGCAAAAGAAAATGTGGTATGTGGGTGCTGAAGCGGGAATTATTTTAAGTGAACTTGTTCGCAAAATTGAACGCAAAGATTTTAATGAGCTTCTAACACAGGAATCGGCTACCAATCAGCAGATACTTGATAGATTCCTTTCTGATAAAGTAGAATATTTTCTCCCCCCAGACCCCACGGAAATGACCGCACTCCTTGGAGGCACAGTTGCAACCAACGCTTCCGGAGCTCGGACTTTTAAGTACGGAGCAATGCGTGAATGGATACGCAGAATCCGAGTGGTTCTCGTTAACGGCGATGTTCTCGATATCACTAGAGGACAAGTAACTGCGAGTAATGATGGAAAATTCGAAATTATACTAAGTGATGAAACATCAGTTGAGGTTCAGGTTCCTAGCTATAAGATGCCACAAATAAAAAATTCAGCGGGACTTTACGTTCTACCCGGTATGGACCTTATTGACCTATTTATCGGTTGTGAAGGGATACTAGGAGTAATCACAATGGTTGAGGTTTATATTACACAAAAGGCTCCGAATTTATTAAGCATCACAGCGTTCCTGCCAAGTGAGGGTGCTGCTATTGAATTTGTGGAAGATATTCGTACAGACGCATCGCCGATTAAGCCGGAGGCGATAGAATATTTCGATTCCAATGCTGTTGCTTTGTTGAGATCCTTGATAAACGAAGGAACCATCCAGATTCCATCCTTTCCAGACGATACGCAAGCTATTATTTACCTTGAAATCGCTTACTCTGATGAAGATGAGGAGCAGATGTATATTGCATTGGAAGACTTTTTCCAGCAGCATGGTGTTTCGATGGAGACCGCTTGGGGAGGAATGGAATCATCAGATTGGCAACGCATGAAGGATGTTAGGCATGCTGTTCCTGAAAAAATAAATTCAATTATCGCGAAGAGGCGCCGTGAGCATCCAGAGCTTCATAAACTTGGAACCGATATGGCGATTCCAGACGAACATCTGAGAACTATGATGGAATTTTATAAGAAAAAATTGGATGAGAAAAAGCTAGAATATGTTATTTTTGGGCACATCGGGAACAATCATTTACATGTAAACATCCTCCCTAGGGATGTGAATGATCTGAATACTGCTATAGATTTGTACTTAGAATTAGCAAATAAAGCGGTTGAGTTCGGAGGAACGGTATCGGCCGAGCATGGCATAGGTAAGTTAAAGAGACCCTTTCTTCGAGTGATGTATGGACAAGAGGGAATAGAACAAATTAGAGCTGTAAAAAGAGCCCTTGATCCAAAAGGAATTCTTAATGCAGGAGTTATGATTCCAGAGGAGAATATTTGAGATAAAATGAGATGAAGCAAATTTTAGTTTTTCCTACTGGTATACCTATAATCCTCATGCTTTATACAGTAACTTTTATTATCAAAAAAGATATGAGACGATATTATCATGAAGAAAATTTCGATCGATG
>NZ_JBRAKS010000236.1:0-6043 GCF_052745115.1 Candidatus Jordarchaeum sp. | reverse complement strand
CTGCATATCGTTCGGAAGAGTCAGATGTGTATAAGAGACATATATATATGTGAATATAATTATTACCATACCTCAATTTCTGGTGGAAAGGCGTTTGTCTAGAAAAAAAACTAAGATAGAAATCTCTGATCCTGAGACAGACCGTAAGATAACGGTTACTTTAGAGGGGAAAATATCTCCTCATTTTGTTGCTTCTGTGGTTGAGGATATATATCGTAAACTTGAAAGTGGATTCGAGGTTTCTGCTGATAGTCCGGTATCGGTGCCTTATGTTGATTTGGATAGTCTTTCTATGAGGGAGAAGGTGGAGCTTGTTTTATTGAAGTTTTTTAGGCATGGCTGGTTTACCTCTAACGATGTACAAGAGCAGTATACTATCTTGTTTAAGGCTGAACTCCCCTTAAGCACCATCTCCACTTATCTTTCTAGGATTTATGAAGAGGGTAGCCAGTCTATTCTCGAGAGAACTGGTACTCGTAAACAATATCGTTATCGTCTTCTAGCAGAAAAAGTTAAGGATAGGATAGAGTCCATCTCTAAACTTGATTACTTGTTTACTTAAATCTAAAATTCTGATACTGAAATTTTTAGAATCTTTTTTGATAACAATTTTAGATATCTTTTTTTGATTTCATTGTTATTTTTTACGTATTTTTGTTCGTTTTTCTGCGCAATCTTTATTACCTTGATTTCCAATGGAAATTGTGCCGACTCCCTTTTAGTGGAGGATTGGAGTTCTTACTAGGAATTAAGCGTGAAAGCGATTTCTTATTTGGTTATTTGGATATTTGAGGTTACCATCAATTTGCTGAGGTTTGAGAATGAGTGAGAAGCCCCTTGATGCGATATTTGAGAAGTTTCTCTCCGGTCCCAGAATATTCAAGGATCGAGAGGTTCTCCGCCCCACATATGTTCCAGATAATTTACCACATCGCGACAAGGAAATAAATCGAGTTGGACTAATTCTGGCCACCGCTCTGAAAAGTGGAACACCATCCAACGTATTTATATACGGAAAAACAGGATGTGGTAAGACTGCGGTGGTTAGGTATGTTTTGAAGCATTTGGCTGAGAAGTGTAGGGAGTTGGGGGTTTCAACTCCTAGTTCTGTTTATTTGAATTGTAGTACTGTTAATACTAATTATCGGGTTTTGGCTCATTTGTGTGAGAATTTGGGGGTTAGTGTTCCTTTTACGGGTTTGCCTACTGATGAGGTTTATACTCGTTTTATTTCTACTTTAGATTCTGAGGTGCGGCTTATGATTATTGTTCTGGATGAGGTTGATAAGTTGGTGGATAAGGATGGGGATGGGGTGCTTTATGATTTGACGAGGATTAATCATTCAGTTTTGAAGGTGGCTCGTGTTAGTATTATTGGTATTTCTAATAATCTCAAGTTTAAAGAGAATTTGGATCCTCGTGTTCTGAGTAGTTTAGGGGAGGAGGAATTGGTTTTCCCGCCGTATGTTGCTTTGGAGTTGCAGGATATTCTTAGAGAGCGGGCGAACATGGGGTTTCTCGATGGGGCTCTGGAGGAGCCGGGTGTGATTAATCTTTGTGCCGCTCTTGCAGCTAGGGAGCACGGGGATGCTAGGCGTGCGCTGGACCTTTTGCGTGTAGCTGGTGAGCAGGCTGAACGGTTAGGAGTAGAAAAAGTTAATCAGGAGCATGTTAGATTGGCTCAAAACATTTTGGAGACTGATCGTGTTTCTGAAGTGATTTCTACTCTTCCTATTCAATCTAAGCTTGTTCTTTATAGCATTTACTTATTGGAGAATAATAGATCGTCAAAAATTACTACTGGTTCGGTTTATAATGTGTATTCTGATCTTTGTAAGATAGTTAATCTGGAAGTATTGGGACAGAGGCGTGTTAGTGGTCTTATTGCTGAGTTGGATATGCTTGGAATAATTGTTGCTAAGCTTAAGAGTGAAGGCCGTTACGGGATGACTAAGAAGATTAAACTTAATGTGCCTGCTAAACAGGTTAAAGATATACTAGAAAATGATTATCATATTAAAAAAACTGTTAAATATGTCCCCCTCGCTCACAAAGTTGAACTAGATATCTAAAAAAGATATCTATTCGCGACATCTTTTCCAAATTTTGAAACTTTAGAATCTATTTGGGGTGAGTTATTTTAGAAAAAGTCTAGTTGGGTGATTTTATAGGATTGTAGGTCTAGTATTATGGGTTTAGCAGGGGTGGGTTCTAGTCCCATTGATTTTTGGTACGATGTTTGTGATTCGAAGGTTCCGGAGTTTATTAAAATCACTCCTCTGTACCCTGCTGTGTCATTGATGTGCATGTGGCCGCAGTGTAGTATGTCTGGAACTCTTTCTATTACGAGCCAGTCCTGGGGCTCGGGTGCTATTGGGGTGTTTCCGAATATTGGGCAGAGGTGCCTACCTCTTATTAGTTCTATCATGGCTTTGTGTGGTTTTGTTTGGTCTATGGGAATTGCTGCCATTACATCATTTAGACTTTCGCCGTGGTAAATTAATACTTCTACGTTATGGATTCGTATTTGGGCGGGGCCCCCAAGCATTTCTACTCCGATGTCGTATAGTGGTTCTGCGTATTCTTTTGGTACTGCGGGTTGGGGTAGTGCTATTCTGGTTGCGTCATGGCCTCCCGGTATTGCTACTATTTTAATATGTTCAGGAATTTCTTCAAGATATCTTGCTGCTATTTGATACTGTTCATAGATATCGGTCACAATAAGATCCTCTTCCTGTGTAGGATAAATACCTATACCGTCTACCAAGTCTCCGGCAATTATTAGGTATTTTACTCGTCTTGCTAACTCTCTGCTTCTTTCATCTCCTATTTGTCCTTTTAGCCATTGTGTAAACTGTTTGAAAGAGTCAGCGAGGAATTTTTTGCTGCCAAAATGTATGTCTGAAATGAAGGCTGCGCATACTGGCTCGTTTGCTTTATTTTGTGTATGTTTGAGTGGAATGTCTGGCCATAGGAGGTCATTTACAATAAAAATATCTTTGGACAAATACCCATCAAGGCATATTACTTGATCCAACATCAATAGTTCTGCTTTTTTTATTACCTCCGAATTTTTTTCAAAAATAATTGCTTTAATTATGTCTTCAAGATCCTCTAATTCTATTATCATATGGCCTGGCTTTGTTTGCTGAATTGATGTTACAATTCCAATTATTTTAGTTCGTTTATCTTTGCTTTTGGGGATTTCTGAAATTTTAGTTATGTTTTCGATGTCTCCTCTTTTTAGGAATATATTGTATATTCTTTTATATCTGTCTCTAAAATATTCTATAAAATTTTCAAGGGTGCCTTTTCCTTTCATTCTTTCAGTGGGATCACAAATCACTTCAAATCTGGCATCAACATCTTTTGCTAAAAATGTTTTTACGCTTTCTTGAGTTAATACAGCTTGATCGCTAATACTAAGTTCTGGAAATACTGTTTTATTAATAACATATTCAGGGGTTGATGTTACTTTTTCTGTCTTTATTACCTCGCTTATTTGATTTTTTATCTGTGGGCTTTCCCTTTCACCAATTTCATTGATTGTTTCAACCTTTTTTTCTAATAGTTTAATGTATTTACTGTCTATTGTTATGATCTCTTCTGAAGTTTCTTCGATTTTTGAAATTAGTTCTTTTGCGATCTCTTCTGGATCTTCATAAAGTGATAGGGTTTTTAATGTCTCTGGAGTAATCTGATACCCTGCATCAAGAATAATTTTTAGTGCTCTTTTAATCCTATCCTTAGCTTGCACAGTTCTCCATCTTCTATAATAACTCTATTTTTTAAAATATGGGTAGAAAGATATACCTTTTGGTAATTCTCAAAACTATTTTACTCTGCAAGATTGCTTTTGAAATAAATACTAGTATGTAAAAAACAAAATGTTAGTATAATATTAAAACTTACCCAAAACTATATATACCTCTAAAGAACCTCTATTGCACGATTTAAAAGGTATTAACTTGCGTTGATTTTATATTTTAATAAAACATCACATGGGGTTTGAAAAAATGGAAGTTAGAAAACTGCAGAAGACGGGAGGCAGCACTTTTTTATAAGTCTTCCTAAGGAATGGATAAAACGACTGGGCCTAAAAAGGGGTGACTTGGTAGCAATTATTGAGAGAGGAGATGGAGCTCTTTTAGTGGATCCCAAATATTCAGAAAGAGAACATTTGAGTGTCGCTGAAATTGAAATGGATGAAGGTTTTACTCGCGAAATTACCGCGAAGTACCTTTATGGATATGATATTATTCATTTAAAGTCAAAAGGTCCTAGAATAAATCCTTACCAAAGAGAAGAGGTAAAGAACTCTTTACAGCAGTTGGTTGGTGTGGAAATCGTGGAAGAAAATGCACGCGAGATCACTCTACAATGCTTACTTTCTCCATCGGCGGTTCCTTTGAGGAGGACTATGAAAAGAACTTATCTAATTGCTGCTAAAATGCAAGAGGAGGTAATTACTGCTCTTAGGGAACTTGATGATAAATTAGCAAAGAATGTTATTAATCGTGATGAAGAGGTTAATAGACTATATTTCTTAATAGTTCGACAACTAAGAGCTGCAGTGCAAGATCCTAGGTTAGCTGAAAAAATGGGGATAACCGCAATAGAATGTCTAGATTATCGCGCAGCAGCGAAGAGTATTGAAGCTCTTGCAGACCATGCCGTAAAAATAGCAGAACAAATTTCACTTCTCCAAAAAACACCAATACCTCAAACAGTACTTCAGAAAATACTAGAAGTGAGCCAGATAACACAAGAAATTCACTCAAGTGCAATTGAAGCTTTATTGAGAAAAGATGTGAATTTAGCGGCTAAGACAATCGCTAAAAAACCTGAACTAAAAAAGACTTTAACTGAAGCATATGAAGAAATAGTAAACCAAGCACCAGTTTTGGCAACTCCATTAAATACCATAGTTGATATGCTGGATAGAATAGCTGAGTGTGGAATAGACATTGCAGATTTAACCTAGAAACCGCGACCCCTAATTTTTAAAAATTAAAGGATGTTCAAATAAATAAAAAATTAAATTATTATTTAAAATTAATGGTTTATTAATTTAAGTTACATTTTTCCACACTTTTCCAAAATTTTTGCTGCTCTTCTAAATATTCCATTTTTTTCAGTCTAACTAAAAATAACTCACGCCAATTTCTGGCATTTTTTATTTCGATAATATCAACTAATCCTGCAGCTTTGGCTTTTTCTGCTGCGATAGACGATATTATACTTACTCCGATTCCCTCAGAAACCGCCGTAATTACTGACTCCGTGCTCCCCAATTCTAATACAATTTTTAATTCATCAAGTGGAATATTTCGCTCATTAAAAATTTTATCTATTTCATTTTTAGTGCCTGAAGATTGTTCTCTTGAAATAAAAGGGTAATTCAAAACTTCTGAAAGGTCAACAGCTTTTTTATTAGATAATTCATGATTTAAAGAGGTTATAATTACTAAGCGTTCCTTTGCAATAACTTTGGTTTCGTATAAGTTCTCAGCGCCCATCAAACTCCCAATTGCAGCGAAATCGACATGGCCTTCGATGAGTTTTTTTACACTTGTACCAGTGTCCCCAATTTCAATTTCAATTTCAATATCGGGGTAAGCTTTTTTGAATTTTCCTGCGATGATAGGTAAAATATGTTCACCAGGTATGGTGCTGGCAGCAATTTTTATTACACCTTTTAATTTATTCAGAGAATTGATGATTTCTTTTTTGGCAATATTTACCAAATCCAGAATCTGCCGCGCTCTTTTTTCCAATATTTTGCCTTCCTCCGTAAGGTTGGCTCCCTCCCTAGTTCTCATAAATAGTTTGGCCCCAAAATATTCTTCAAGAGCAGCTATTTGGTTACTCACTGTTGCTTGTGTTATCCGTAGCCGTTTCGCTGCTTCAAGGAAGCTTCCTGCAGAAATAACTTCCATAAATGTTTTTAAAAAATTAACACGCAATGAATTCATCCTCTTGAAGTTAGATTTGTAGAAGTTAGGGACATTTGTCACCCCTTGCTGTTAATTGGTAGGATGTC
>NZ_JBRAKS010000235.1:0-6046 GCF_052745115.1 Candidatus Jordarchaeum sp. | reverse complement strand
ATAGCCATATATGGTATTATTTAGTATTAAATCTTCCTACTGTTGTAAACCCTGCGTTCCTGCTCCAATAAAACTTGGAAATCTCTTGGAACAAAGCCTAGAAGAAATTTGGGTTCACAATGAAACACTAAACTATATTAGAAAACGAAAAGAGCTAAAAGGCTCCTGCAAAAAATGCGCGTACAACGGGATATGCGGCGGATGCAGATACACCGCATACATAACTGGCGGAGACTGGCTGGGACCTGATGCCTCCTGCCCCTTCGGCCCAAAGCAAATGAGTGGCTGAAAATTCAAGATTCCAGCCAATTTTTAAAAACAAATTAGACCTTAGGTGTAATTATTTTTAATTCAGAAATGGTGCGAAAAAGTTTAAAATCCTTCAGAAACCCTACCGAAAAATGCAAAAACTGTGATAAAAGACGATTGAAAACGGAAAAAATTCCGGAAGTATTAATTACGCCTAAGGTCTATTTAACAAAAGAAGTTCGTTGTATAGCTTCTGATGTAGTGGCGTTTTAATACCTAATTCTTTTCCACTTTTTACCACATAGCCGATCAAGCTCTCCACTTCTGTTTTTTTGCCTTTTTCGAAATCCATCTGCATTGAGGTTTTTGTCTCGGGAGGAAAGTGACCAACCTTTTCTAATAATAAAGGAACAATGTTCTGTGGCAAAGCTATTCCCTTCTTTTTTGCTACTGATTCAACCTCCTTCATCATCCCCTCCAACATTTCCTTGCTTTTTTCATCTCCCATTATAGATCCAAAAGATTTTTGTAAAAGTGAGGTAATGCCCGCCAACGG
Source organism: Candidatus Jordarchaeum sp. (assembly GCF_052745115.1). Lineage (NCBI taxonomy): Archaea > Promethearchaeati > Candidatus Jordarchaeia > Candidatus Jordarchaeales > Candidatus Jordarchaeaceae > Candidatus Jordarchaeum > Candidatus Jordarchaeum sp. Next base: position 5,241 of record NZ_JBRAKS010000235.1, on the reverse strand, counting down.
GCCCACAAAAATGAACTTAGTCCACACCTGTACCGTAATATCATTAGTTAATTCGGCGTTTATATCAGCGTTCCTTAAAAAATCCTCAATATACTGATAATTTTCTATATTACCGTTTTCAGGACCGAATATTAATCGACAGGGGCCGCCCAGATGTCTAATAACACCAGGTGCCTCGATATAAGAGCTAATATATACCAATCCATTAAGTACAATGCCTTTGGGCAGCATAGTTCTTAATCTTTCTGCATTATCTACCCCATTTAATAACGTGATAACTACTGTTTTTTCAGCGATATTGTTTACTAACTGCAGTGCCGCATTTTCAAGATCATAAGTCTTTACACAGAAGAAAACAACCTCTAATGAACCCAGGTCTTTAGGATTATCAGTAGCAATAGTGGGTATCGCAGTAAAATCACCCCCTGGACTAATAACTTTCAGCCCGTTTCTCTTGGTTTCAGCTAAATGTTTGCCACGGACTATGAAATAAATATCATGCTCCTTTGTTAGAGCATACTTTAAAGCGAGTTTTCCTCCAAAATATCCTCCTACACCGCCTAGGCCTATGACTGCAATCTTCATCAAGTATCCTCCATACTAATTTTACTTCCTTAAAATAAGGAAATGCTCAGTTAACAAATATTTTTTGTACAAAAATTGTAAGCTTTTTAAAAAGGCTTATAATTAAATACGATTTATGTCACCGTATTTGAATGGAGGATTAATCATTGAGTGAGGTTTATAGAAAGCTGAGAGAGAAGCTTGACAATATCCCTATTGGGTTTCCTGAGAGCGAAGGAGCCATTGAGATCCTTAAAAACATTTTCACCCCCGAGGAGGCTGAACTGGCACTTAAACTGCCCGTAGTTACCAAGTCTCTGGAGGAGATAGCCGCCAATCTAAAGGAAGACCCGGCAACCCTCAGGAAGAAGCTTGACGCCATGGCGGACAGAGGAACAGTCTTAGCGATAGAGAAAGAGGGAAAAAGACTCTACCGGTTACTCCCCTCTGTGGTGGGATTTTGGGAGACACCCTTCTGGCCTGGAAAGAAGGATGAGAAAACACTAAAGCTTGCTCCCCTCTGGCGGAACTACTTTGAGAACAAGTTCGCCTACGAAATGGGTGATAGGAAGCAAATCATTTTTCGCATCATACCGGTAAATATCGCTATATCACCCGAGTCGAGGGTAACCCCCTTTGAAGATGTCATCGAGCTTCTCAAACCGGTAAACTACTTTGCCGTGGCTCACTGCCCCTGCAGACAGATTGCAAGCTACACCGGTGATGGATGCAACCATTCCACGGAGGTGTGCCTCCACTTTGACAGTATGGGTGAATACATGGTGGAGCACAATATGGCCCGAGAGGTAACCCGGGAAGAAACCATAGAGATTTTGAGAAAGGCCAATGAGGAAGGCCTGGTTCACATGACGGATAATCATCAGGGGAAAATAACTACAATATGTAACTGCTGTGGGTGTTGCTGCATCTTCTTCCGGATGCTCAAGGAAATGAACCTTCCTAGGGCTGTAGCAAAATCAAACTATGTAAGCAGAGTGGACCCCGACCTATGCGCTGCCTGCGGAACCTGTACCGAGCGCTGCCCTGTGGGGGCGATAACCGTAGACGAGTTCGCAGTAGTGGACGAGGAAAGATGTGTGGGATGCGGTGTCTGCTATCCCACTTGTCCCCAGGAGGCCATAAAGCTTGTGAGGAAGCCTGAGGAGAAAGTTGTTGAGATCCCCGATAGAAAAACGTATATAACTAATCTGCTTAAGGAGAAGGGGCTCATCAAGTAGGGGGAATATTATTAGTTCGTTTTTCGTTGATATGAATGTTTCTTATAGGAGACACTTTAATATGTATAAAAATTACTCCCTTTTGGTGTTAGCGACAAGTCTTTTAATAAACCATTCAACTTTTCGCTTAAGTACCGGAACCTTCCTTGAGGCCTCGTTTTTCAACTTTTCTATCCGAGTCCTTAGTTTTTCAATCTCATCCTCTATCGTCTTAATCCTACTCTGCGAAACTGTGTCTGCGGCTTTAAGTTCTCGATAATCCTGTTCAAGGTCGTAGACGTTCCACTCTAGTTTCGGAAGACCTGCCAAACCTCTCTTCCTCTTTCAAAACCCTCTACCAAAACTAGGCCCCCTTCGGGCGCATCTAAAAATTCCTAAAAATCCCTTGGAAGCTAGTCTCTCGCTTCTCAACCCTTCCTTGTAGCTTCTCTCTGAAAGCTATAATGCTCCCTTAGCTAGGGGGACACCTATTGCAATTCCGCCTAAAACCAGCTCAATCTCGAAACCTTCGCCAGCTATTGTTTGCAACCTTTACCAAACTTGTTTATGGTATGAATGGTAAAAATCGGTTGTGTCATCACTTTATTCGTAAAGTTTTGTCTGGCGGTGTGCTTATTTTTTTACGGCGAACCTTACGACTGAAAAGGTTAAATCTTGGGGTTTTTCTTCTTTCCTAATTTGGAATGTGAGGGGCTAAAAAAGAACTAACGACCTACGGAATGTCAAGGAGAATGAAACAGTGACACTACCTAAGAATCTATATAAAACGTTTTCAACCATTTAAAAGTAAGGTGGGTTTAGATGCTAGGGAAAGGTTATAATTTCGTAATAGTTCCAGAGGGAGCTTACTGTCTAGCCAAAAAATTAGCTAAACTGGGATTAGAGGAAAACATAGGTAAAGCTTTCGCAAAAGTCGTAAAGGAGTATGCAAAAAAGAGGGAAGAGTTGATTAAAGAGTTACAGAGTGTTAAGGTAGAGTGGAATCAATTACAAATCTGCGGTGTAGGTTAATGACCAGATTATCTGAAATATTTGAAGATCAAAAACTCATCGATAAAATTAGGGAGTTGCTTCCTTACCTTTTCAGGCTTGCCGAACTTGAGGTTTCAAGAGCTGGAAAAGTCGGAATGGAGGTCGGGACGTTTCGAGAGCGTGTCCTCATAGCGTTGCTAATCTACAAATTTGGGAGGGAAAACGTTGAAACGGAAATTCCTATCACTAAGTACGCTGTTGACGTCAAGTTGTTCGGTGAATCTTTGTCTATAAAGACGATTACGGGTTCAGGTGGCGTTAAGGCTATATGGACTGTGAACGCTAAGAAAGCTCGCGAGTTTCTTGAGGGTTACGAGCCTAAATGTGATATGTTGTTAGCGCAAGTCAACTGGAATGGTTTGGGGGGACTTTACCATATTCCTCTTGAAGTTCAGCAAGAAGTTTTCAGAAGCATGGGCAAGAGAGATACCTCAAACTGCCCAAGCCGGGAACAAATCCCAGAGGGGTTGAGTTCAGCAGGGAAGCCCTAAATAGACTCATGACACATCAAAAAACTAGACTAATACAAATATATTGGTTAAAGCCCGAAATAGAGTTTGATCCTTACCAAAAATGGGTTAATTACTGGAGAAGGGGAATCGCTATATAAAAGAGGGCAGCTTCATCTGGGATAGAAAGTCACTTATCCTTCTTCTTGCTATTTTCACATATTCACTGCTTACGTCTATGCCTATAAAGTGTCTACCTATTTTTATGGCCGCTATACATGTTGTTCCAACGCCACAGAAAGGATCTAAAACCACCTCGCCCTCAAAAGTGTATAACTGAATGCACCTATAAGGCAATTCTATAGGGAAGGGGGCGGGGTGACCAACCCTCTCCGCAGACTCTGGTGGAAACTCCCAGACACTCTTCGTGAACTCTAAGAACTCGTCTCTTGTTATTGTAGCCTTCTTATTCTTGCTGTTTCTTGAAAATTTTCCCTTCGAGAATATCAGGATGTATTCATGGACATCTCTCAGAGTTGGGTTTGATGCGGAACACCAGCTGCCCCAGGCGGTAGATACCCCTGCTCCTGCACCTTTATTCCAGATTATTTCTCCTCTCATGAGAAAGCCGACGTCTAACATAGTGTCGATTATGAATTTGTGGTATGGAATATACGGTTTTCTTCCAACGTTAGCTATGTTTACACATGCCCTTCCACCGTTGACCATTACTCTGTAAGTCTCTGAGAAGACATCTCTAAGCAACTCTAAATATTCATTTAAGCTGAGGTCTTCATCATATTCCTTTCCCACATTATATGGGGGAGAGGTAACCATGAGGTGAATGCTTGAGTCAGGGATTTTATTCATTTCCCTTGCATCTTGACATAAGACCTTATCGAGGATTTCAGATGGGATTGGGTTCTCAACTTCAGGTTTCTTTTCATCTACTTTTAAGCTTTGATACAACCTACTATTGTAAAAGGGAGTTGAGTCGTGCCCCTCCCTTTTTGAAACGCCAAATCTGCTTGTTCTCGTTCCCTTGCGCTTAAAATTGGACATCTCTATAACTCCTTAGCTTCATGCTTTTTTCAATCCTTTTCTTTGTTCATACTTCCCACTCCTCATGGGTTAGGGATACCTTTTTCTTCTAAGAGCTCAACTAAGGTGTCTAGCACATCATCAAAAACATCCAGTTTCTCAGCGACTTCCTTTGCCGAATTCCTATTTCTCTTGTTCATTTTTCTTTTTCCCTCTTTTTACTGAGAAAGCCTTTCTCTGAGAGATAGGCTATGACTATGGTTCTTATAACTTCGCTATCGCTCTCCCCCATTTTTCCCTTCAGCTCATCTATCATCTCTTTAACGCCATTTGGCAAGCTAACTAAAACTCTCTTCATGTTCTCACCATAACAGTGATTGGTTCAGTTATCGTTTGATTTGCTTTTCCTCCATCTTCAAAACTTTCATAAGCCAATTGATTCTGAACCCTGTTATTTATCGCTTCCTTTATGAGTTTGTGCCAATTGGTCTCTGTTTCTATTCCAGAGGCTTGAACTGGGGTGTTTCCGTTTAAATTCTGGTGACATCTAACGCAATTGTAGTGAAAACTCCATCCCTTTAGAAGAACGCTAACGGCGTCGGATTCTTTAAGCCCTTTAGTAAATTTCGTTCTATTCTTTAATGTTCCATGCAACTTTTCAAAGTTATAAGCGAGTTCTGAATATTTCTTAATCCAGTTCCAAATTGTAACTTGGCTGACGTTAACTCTGAAAATCTTACAAATCTGGGTCTTAATCTCTCTAACTGAGAAACCCTCAAAATATAGATCGAGAGTCGTAGAGATTATTTGAGACTCAACCCTCATTTCCGTGAAGTTCAAACTCTCGGTGAACTGGTAACCGCAAACCGTTGTCCGAAACTTACCCATCTAGGACACTTCCAGATGGTGTTCGGTTC
>NZ_JBRAKS010000234.1:0-6073 GCF_052745115.1 Candidatus Jordarchaeum sp. | reverse complement strand
GGATAGAAATTTTAGTAGACCTATTATTTGATTTAATGGATATTCAGAGCGTACCTCTAATAGGCTGCCAGCTTAAGTGTACCTTGAAAATATTTTATCCTTATTCCTCTTTAAACCTTGTAGCATATATCTTCCCTGGAAAATCGCCTTTTGCATACTCCACTTTTTTCTTTCCCTTTACGAGAGCCTCATCTGCATAAGCCTCTATGACCTCACCAATGAACAGGTTTTTATCTCCAGTCTCTATCTCCATCCTTACCTTACACTCCATATGAGCCACACACTCACCGATAATAGGAGCTTTCAGTTTTCGCGCATGTTGTGGTGTTAATCCTGTTTCTTTGAACTTATCAACCTGATACCCGGAGTGGTAGCCACAGTAATATATCTGTGGTTTTAATTTTTCCAGGGGCACATTTATAATAAACTCTTTAGTGCTTCTGATAAGCTTGCATGAGTAAGCCTTTTTCCCTACAGCACAAGCTATAAGCGGTGGCTCCTTTGATACAGGCATACAAAAACTGAGTGCTATAATATTTGATTTTCCTCCTATCTCCCCACATGTTACTAAAAAATGCCTCATCGGCCACATAAATTCTAAATATTCCACATCTACCTTCATTACAAAGTTTTTCTCCGTTTTGTGCAGAAGTTCTTAATGTACACACTATATCCTTATTCTTTAATCTGATTTTGATGAGGTTTACTCATTTTCGATATATTTAATTCTAAAGGCATGAAGAAGATCATGAAGTTTTTCATGTGTCCCTTTTCCCATTATGTCTTCTTCAAATTTTTCAAACTTATCCAATAATTTTTTCTGTACATCCAGAGATATCTTCTTATCTCCAAGAGGAAATAGAACTTTGTTCTCTTTTTCTATATGATTACGTAGCAAGTTTATATAATTTAAAGCTGGTTAGATGAAATCAGTTGAAACAGGAGCATTTTGTAATAGATCACTCATTTGGGATATGTATTTTCTACCTTCATCATGTTCAATTAGCATTTGCCCGATTGGCCCATCTCCCTTTGGTATACCAGCTTTTTCCATTTCCGGGAATAATATTCCTTCTTCCTTACCATGATGGCATTTATCTGTGAACAATTTAAAGAAATTGATCATTTCTTTTAAATCACTAATTTCAAACTGCTTTTTTGCTTTTATCAAATGAACCATCATTTCAAGAATTTTTAACCCCAAAAGAATTCCTTCATGCTCGTTAATTAAATCTTCACTCGCATAATTCATTTTATTCCCTCCACATAAACATTAACTACATACCCTTCAAGAGTCTCGTTCTCCCCCAAACCGTTCAGAATAACCCTACCTATGGGATCTTTTGTGTCAGGATCAACACAGGCAGAAGAACTTTTCAAAGTTACCCTGACATACTTTAGACCTGATGATTCAACGATCTTTTTATACTCATCCACCAATAATGCCCCTCCAATACAACCTACATAGGCAGCAATGTTCTCCCGAACTTTCTCAGGGAGCTCTTTAAGAAGAGCAATATCAGAAATAGCTATTCTCCCACCTGGCTTTAAAACCCTATAGATTTCCTGGAAAACTCTCTGTTTATCAACAGACAGGTTAATGACACAATTGCTTATAACTACATCAACCGAGTTGTCTCCCAGAGGTAAATTTTCAATCTCGCCAAGCCTAAATTCAACATTTTCAAACTCATTCTTTTCCGCATTTGCTCTTGCTTTCTCAATCATTTCAGGTGTCATATCTACTCCGATAACTTTGCCCTTTTGGCCAACTCTTACCGCAGCCAGAAAGCAATCAAACCCTGCCCCCGAGCCAAGGTCAAGTACTACCTCACCTTCTTTTAGACCTACCAGGGCTGTTGGATTTCCACAACTGAGAGTCAGGTTAGCCTCACCCGGGATAACCTTTAGTTCTTCCTCTGAGTAGCCAATAGATCTGGCAAATTCCATAGGGTCAAGTCCACAGGTGCCAGGAGCACACCCACAACCTTCCTGCCCCAGGGCAATTCTGCTATAAGCTTCTCTTACGATCTTTTGGGTTTTCTTTCTGTCCATTGTATCACCTCCCTGCTTTAACTATACTATAAATATAATTATCTCTGATTTAATCCCCGGAATTTTGATATATAGCCATCTACTTATCCATGGTCATTTCAATGCGAATCCATTGTCTCTAGCATTTGTGGATAAAATTGATACTCATCTTTTAAATAAAGCATCTGAGACATAGATTTCAGTTTTCATGTGAACAGTATAACCAAAGTAATACCAGCTATCACTTAATAATTTTTATTCCCGCGTCAATGCACCTAATAGTCCCAGCATAAAAGAAGTTTTTGCGAGGCAAAAATTTGGGTGAGTGCTATTGATATGAACCTACTATGTAGTTTTACACGAGGATTAAATCATTCCCCGAATAACGTGCCATACTACATCTGACCAGAAATGGATGCCAGCTGGGGCTAAAAATTCAAATTTTCTGAAGTAATATGCAGCAAAGAGTGAAATCACTCCGTTGAGAAGAACAATCTCAGCTATAAGAGCAAATGGAATTTCATTGACACTATTCAAGCCAAGAAGAATCATCCCGGAGGGAATGTGTCCCAGAGCAAAGGCAAGAGCTGACAAAACAGCCACAATCCAGAAAATATGATTTTGCCATCTCTTTTTTAGAATCACATAAGAAATAAGCCATACAAAGAACGAGATGAAAAACAGACGAAATATTAATTCCTCGCCAATACCAGCAGCAGCCGAAGCTACCAGAGATGCAGGAAATGGTGGATGAGGAAGCGGTCCTGAGGTATGAAATTTGCTTAAAATAGCATCAGCAAAAATAAAAAATACACCAGTAGCTATCCCAACAAGCGCAGGATTCAAAAACCTTTGTGTATTAGAAAATTTCGAATCCCAGATATCAGAAAAACCAAGTTTTTTTGAAAGCTTCAATCCAATAAAACCCAAGCCTCCATACAGAATAAGTGCAGTGCAGGCGTTCACAAGGGAAAGTCCAGGTCTGGAGACAGGAAGTTCTTGCACTGGTAAGAAAACACCTTGGGGTAAAAAAACATTGACTGCTGCCAGAATAGCAAGAGTTATGATAAGTCCGATATAAATTTTGATTGATGGGGACAAATTCGTCATAAACGTTCCTCATTCATTTTTTCATTGTGATAATTATCAATTACGATTTCTTATAACGGATGCGAATAAACAAACTTTCCCCAGAGAGAAAATTCAGGTGAGGCTCTGTAAGAACCGGATCATTTATCCTCTGTTAAGTGACCGAGTGAAGCAAGGCAAGGGAGCGCAGTGACCGCAGAGTGCCCAGGACCGCTCATATTTATTTACCCCATTTTTTTCAACCTTTCTTGGATCGTATCGCTTGTTAATTCCTTGATTGCATCCTGAGCAATCCATCTGGCAGTTTTAGATTCCATCTTTTGAATCTCTTTTGCAGTCTCAATTGCTTTCATATTTAATACAGCATTTCGTTTCCCAATTTGCCTTAATACCTAGTTGACTGCTTTCTTAACAAAATTTCTGTTATCAGCGGCTTCTCTTTTTATGATTAGAAGAAATTTCTCAAATTGTTCATTCTCTGCATATCTATCTTTGAAGGCTAACCATGCCATTAAGGCAAAACCAGCCCTTTTAACAAATTCTTCATCTCTTTCGCTCCATTCTTTTTCTAACGACTCAGGTTCTGTTGAGTACGGTCCTGTGTGCAATATCTGAACACACTTGCCTTCCTTAATCTTCTCAAACTTGATTTCTCTAATCAGTCCTATTCCTTTCTTTTTAAAGACTTCTTCCCTCGCTTTTTCTACTATCCCTGAATTAACAAAATCTGGCATTCGAATAAGAAGCTTCCATCGCTATTCTTTTCGTGGCACTTCAAGAGCGGGTTTATCAGATTCCACCCACCACAAACCCTCTAATTTAGGAACAGCAAAATCTTTACCCTGCTTTTTACAGATATTTTTAACACCAAAGGCAAGAGGATACAATGCTTCAACTGCTTTTATAAAAACCTCTTCAGCAGGTTCACCTTTACCCTCAATAGTCAAAAAAGGAATTTCACCAAATTCGGCTATTTCAGGGACCGTCTTTGCTGTGTGATATGTTTTATATTCCTTTGTCAGGTCTAACTTTGTTACTATAATTCTTTAATCTCCTGATCAGTTACGCCAGGTTAGAGGAAGTGACCGCAACCTTCCTACTTTTATTATTTCCTCATTGATCCACTATGGGTTTTCATTTATCATTACTACATGGAGGTAAAAAATGCAACACAATATTTTCAAGATAAATGATGAGTTCCAGGAAGTTGATACAAAAATCGTTGCCGACCGAACAAGAGTCATCCACGGTGATCTCTTAAAAGATTCAAAAAGGGTCTGGATATACAAACTTTTTACCTACGTAAAATACATAGCCATAATATTCTTTAAACTTGTAATATAATTGAGCTTCATACCGCTGGTATGCTATTAGATCCTCCACGGTCTTATTACCTCGGTATCTTTGCAAAAACTCTTCTTGTCTTGAAACCTGTGGAATATAAAAATTATCTATCCAGCAATTCTCCGGCAGAATAAATGTCGCAACAGGAATATATCCAGCTTTTTGCATCTGGCTTACTTTATTAGGAATTGTATCTATTCCTGGATACGCATCCATCCAAAATTTCTCAATCTCAACAGGCCGCTTCTCTGTAAACCATGATACTTCAGACACAGCGATATAGCCCCCTGGTTTTAAAAACTTCCGCCATTCATTAAGACCACGTTCAAACCCAATATTATAGATTGCTCCCTCTGACCATATCAAATCTAATTCTTCATTTTGGAAAGGAAGATTTTCCATAGAACCTACAATACCTTTCACTCTTTCCTGAAGATTGATTTTCGTAGCATTCATATTGAACTGCTCAATGAAAGCAGGGAAAAGGTCTATTCCCGTAATGTTTCCCTGGACATTTTGTGCCAGCACCATAGTTTGTCCTCCTGTGCCACAGCCAATGTCAGCTATGCATGAGTCTTTTTTAAGATTGTCTATGAAGCCCAAAGCCTTAAGAGTAACCTCAGGACTACCTGGTCCCTGTCGTTCCAATCCCAGAAAATATTCGCAGATTAGGTTTACACCAAATTCGTGTATTGATTTGTTTTCTTCTTTCATTTTTTGAAATTCCTACATATTGTTTTAAAGAAACATAGATATTTCTCCTGGCGAATGGAATAACCGAAGCCGTACACAAGATGAGAAGCTCACTGAAAGAAAGAACACTCTGCAGATGAAAAGCTCAGTTCTGTTAAACAAGCAGGTTCTGGTAAGGAGGCGCATGGCGCCTCCGAACCGGTTACGCCGGGTTAGGCGACGTTCGGCAAATTATGTTAATCGATATTTAAAAATTCATCAGGTGTGACTTTGGCTTGACGTAAAATCCCACGTAATGTACCAACGGCTAGTTCACTATGCATTGGAACAACACAACCAATCGTTCCTTCAGATGTCTCTTTTTTCAAAATAATATGACTGCCCTTTTGCCGTATTTTTGAAAATCCAATCTTCTCAGGCTTGCGAATAACCTCTTCACCAGAAAGACGTCCCGGCTTAGACATTAACTGTAACCTCAAAAGTCGTCAGTATCGGCCGAGATATTTCTGGATTTGGAAACTCCTCCAGATATAGTTCAGTCGCTTCCTTCAGGTTTGCAATAGCCTCTTCAACAGTGTAACCCTGACTCACTGTCCCGATTTCAGGACATTCCGCAACATAGAGATCTTCTTCTTTATGAAGAATTGCAGTAAGTGTTTGCACTTTCATGAGAATAACCTCTTGTTGTCAATTATAATTTTTAATTTGCCGTACATCAAGCCGAATGTCGCCTAACATTTTGCGACTATACGCCGTTTTAATGGCTTATAGCCAATATTAGGCGAAGTGTTTATTTTTTAGCTTCATATCTTTTTCCCTAAAATACATAGCCATAATATGAAAATATGAAAATTCCAACCAAAAAATGACCCACTTTTCCAGGTAAAAACTGACCCACCCTTTAATCCATTAA
>NZ_JBRAKS010000233.1:0-6080 GCF_052745115.1 Candidatus Jordarchaeum sp. | reverse complement strand
TTTTTTAAAATTCAGGGATGGTTACTGGGCTTCTTTTAGTAATATTATGAAATTGCTTCCTTTCTTATAGTCTCCCTTTATTCGGTCTTCGACCCATATTTTACCGCCGTACTTGTCCACGATTTTTTTAACAAGGGATAATCCTATGCCCATTCCTCGTTTGCTTATATCTTCGGTGTGCAACCCGTTGAACAATGTTTTCTTTCTTTCTTTGGGTATGCCTATTCCGTAATCTTTAAACTCAAATTTCAGGTATTGCGTGTTGTCTTCTCGTATTTTGGAAATTTTGATGTCAACTTTAACTTCATTATCGTTGTCGTTGTACTTTACAGCGTTGTTAAGAATATTATCAAATATATCGATTAAAAGTTCGTTACCATATATTTTCGTATCTTCAGATAATCCTTCAATTTCTATGTTGACATTTCTTTCTTTAAAGCCGCTTACCGTGTTTTCCACCGATCTATTTAACACTTCAAAAATCTCAATGGGTCTTAATTCAGCTTCAGCTTCATCTAATCTCGTTAACTTTATGACATTTGAAATTAGTTTAGCTCCTCTTTCAGCGTGATGGCTAACGACCTGTGCAATATCTCCTAACTCTTTTAACATCTCGGCATTGTTTCGGTATCTAGAATAGAAATCTGCTGACAAGATGATGCTCTGGAGTATATTGTTCATGTCGTGGGCAAACAAATCCTTGTAAAAATTTACTAGATTGTAAGCATTTCGATACTGTTCTTCGGACTTTTTCAATTTTTCTTTCGCAATCTTTTCCTCGGTGACATCCTGCAATGTTAAAACCAGCCCCTCTACAACACCTTCGGGACCTTTAATTGGTATCAAGCTCCAATCCCAATACGATACACCCCTTTCTGGGTGCTCGGCGTACTCGAACGGTTTAGCTTCAGCAAAGTAGGGTTCACCAGTTTCCACCACTCGCCGAAAGATCGTCTCGTTCTCCTCGTTAGGATACAATACAAAATGGTTCTTGCCTGGAAAGAACGATACTTCTCGTTCATCCGCCTCCGCATAGGCACGGTTGACTCTAATGAAGTTAAATTGCGAATCCATGTAAGCAATCAATATGGGAGTATGGTCTAGAATGGCGCTTAGAAATTGATTGGTTTCTGCGAGAGTCAGCTCTCTCTTGTACATGCTTTCCGGTTTTTTGAGAGATTTGGTTTTGCTCCTCTTCCTTTCTTCCATTTTATTTCAGCCCATTATTTTAATCAGTTAATCGCAATTATATGTTTTACATCTCCCACATTCTTTATATTTGTATACTGGTAGAAAAAGATAAGTTCTCTCTTAACGTAATTGGGCACTTTTTTTGAGATAATTTCGGGAATGTAGTTTTGTCTAAAATATTTCCAGAAAAAATTAGAAAACTTTCCTCTACCCTTTTTCTTAATAATCAAACTCGGGCTCAATCTACAATTCTATTTTCGTTTAGAAATCTTAATAACTGAAAAAAACAGAAGCTATGAAGATTATAACTGGAAAGCCGTTTTAGTTTCTGAAAGAACTTTTAGTTTATAATATTTTTTTTCATTGTTTAGTGTATTCAGCTAGTTCTAAATTAAAGGATTCCCATACATACTTATCGGAGGAAGTAGCTTGGTGGAAGAAGTTTACATTGCGGATTATCTTCGATCTCCTTTTGCAAGGGCAAGACCTGAGAATCCAGAAATAGATCTGTTTAACAACGTTTACATGCCCGATATCACCGCTCTGCTTGTTAAGAGAATAATTGAGCGAACCGGTATTAATCCCGACGAAATTGGGGATGTGCTAACGGGCTGCACTATGTAGATGAAGGAAAACTGGACTTATGGAGGAAGAGTAATTAACTTTCTTGCAGGACTTCCGGTAAGCGTTCCCGCGCAGGCCATAGACCGAGTGTGCATTTCATCAATGTCAGCAATACACCAGGGAGCAATGGAGATAATGCTGGGCTACTCGGATATAGTCTTTGCTTGTGGAATGGAACACTTAACCCATCTACCCATACAAATGGAGTTAAACCCACACTTGGGAATAAGTCCTTCATTGTTTAAATCGGAAACCGTGGAAAAATACGATTTGACAACTGTAATGGATGTGTGCTTAACAGCGGAGAAGCTCTATGCTAAGTACAGAGACGAATTGGGCTGGACTAGGAAGGACTTCGATGAGTGGGGTCTGAGAAGCCATCGCCTCGCAACCAAAGCTCTTAGAGAAGGCTACTTCATAAACGGTGTAGGGTACTCGAACAATTGGAAAGAAGGAGAAATAATACCCGTTGAAGTGAAGCTGCCTGACGGAACCAATCAGGTATTAAACTCCGATCAGTCCATAAGACCAGACTGCACACTGGAAAAAATTGAGAAACTTCCTCCCTCATGTAAAACCGACGGAGCGATTAATGCAGCAAACAGCTCCCCCCTCAACTCCGGGGCAGTAGCATTGCTCCTAATGTCGAAGAAAAAAATGGTGCAGTATGGTCTTGAGCCTATGGCAAAAATTGTTTCGATGGGCTGGGTGGGCGTCGATCCCAGCACTATGGGTGAAGGACCATTATACGCCTCTCGCAAGGCATTAAAACACGCTGGCTTAGAGGCTAAGGACATAGATTATTGGGAGATAAACGAATCATATTCCGTAGTAGTACTCTTAATAATTAAAAAATTGGGAATAGATTCAGATCGGGTTAACATCAAAGGAGATGCACTTGCACTCGGTCACCCCTTAGGTGCATCAGGAGGAAGAGTCACCGGAACATTGGCGAGAATACTAAGAATCAAGGAGGCAAGATACGGTTGTGCCGCAATCTGTGGAGGCGGCGGGCAAGGAGGAGCAATAATTATAGAAAACTAATAATTAGCTTTTCTTTTTTCTTGTCTGTTTATTCGTCTATTAACCATTCTCCCTTTTAATTAATTTCTTCAAATAATTTACTGCATAATATTCCCTGAATAAAATTTTACAGTATTTTTAAATATTCGAAATATTTTAACAAATAGTTATATACTACTACCTCATAACAATTAGAGTGAGGGAAAAAATTTTGGAGGTTATACTTTGGTAGAGGAAGTTTATATAGTAGATTATCTCAGGTCTCCATTCTCTAGGTCAAGGCCTACTGCTCCCGAAAAAGATGTATTTAACAAAGTTTACATGTCAGATGTTGTGGCTATGCTTATCAACAAAATAATTAAGAGAACTGGTATAAACCCTAAGGAAATCGGGGATGTACTTACGGGCTGCACCATGCAAATGAAGGAAAACTGGATGTACGGAGGTAGAGTAGTTAATCTACTCGCAGGACTCCCGATAAACGTCCCAGCCCAGGCAATTGACCGGGTGTGCATTTCAGCCATGTCAGCAATGCACCAAGGAATCATGGAAATAATGCTAGGATACTCTGACATAGTATTCGCCAATGGAATGGAACACATGACTCACCTGCCAATGCAACTAGACCTCAATCCACACCTAGGGGTAAGCCCCACACTCATGAAGCCCGAATTTATAGAAAAATATGACTTGTTCACTGCAATGAGTATGGGTTTAACCGCAGAAAAACTATTCGCAAAATACAAGGACAAATACAATTGGACAAGAAAAGAAATGGACGAATTTGGAGTGAGAAGCCACCTGCTCGCCGCAAAAGCCCAGGAGGAAGGATACTTCACCAACGGACAAGGCTATCCCAAAGGCCGACAGGAAGGCGAAATAATGCCGGTGGAGGCGGAAATGCCCGACGGAAGCAAGCAAATAATGGACGCTGACCAATCCATAAGAGCCGACACCACCCTAGAAGCAGTAGAGCAGCTCAAACCGGTATTCAAACCCGATGGAGTCATCACTGCAGGCAACTCCTCACCGCTTAACGCTGGAGCCACCTCGATGCTTCTAATGTCCAAGAAGAAGATGAAAGAATATGGCCTGGAACCCATGGCTAAAATAGTTTCCATGGGCTGGGCTGGTGTAGACCCCAGCGTGATGGGCGAGGGGCCAGTACCAGCGACAAATATGGCTCTAAAACATGCTGGACTAAAAGTTAAGGATATAGACTTCTGGGAGATAAACGAGGCCT
This sequence comes from Candidatus Jordarchaeum sp., assembly GCF_052745115.1. Lineage (NCBI taxonomy): Archaea > Promethearchaeati > Candidatus Jordarchaeia > Candidatus Jordarchaeales > Candidatus Jordarchaeaceae > Candidatus Jordarchaeum > Candidatus Jordarchaeum sp. The sequence goes on along the minus strand of NZ_JBRAKS010000233.1, from coordinate 1,999 downwards.
TCGCCATAGTAACACTCTACGCAATCAAAGCACTGGGGCTGGACATGGAAAAAGTTAACACGAGAGGAGGAGCAATAGCAATCGGACACCCCTTAGGTTCCACTGGTGTAAGGCTTACCGGAACACTAGCGAGAATACTAGAAATTGAGGATGCAAAATATGGATGCGCTACGCTCTGTGGAGGCGGCGGACAGGGAGGAGCAACAATAATCGAACGTGTATAGACCCTAAATCCCCCTGTTTTTTTACCACTCTTTTTTTATATTCCGATTTTTTTTCTATTGTTAATCACCTGTTTCTAAAAGGAGGAGTTCATTTGTCCATTGATCGAAATCACGGAATGTGGAACCCCCAAGAGGAAACCTTGACAAAAGAAGAGAAGAGACAACGCGACGAGAAAAATTTGGTTAGAGTTTTCAAACACGCATATCACAACTCTCCATTTTACCATGAAAGATACAGGAAAGCTGGCTTAACCGCAGAAGACATAAAAACATTTGAAGACATAAAAAAAATTCCTTTCTTGCGGAAACCGGAACTACAGGAGGCTCAGAGGAAAAATCCTCCCTTTGGAAACAATCTAACCGTTCCCATCAATAAACTCTCCGAAATCTTCATCTCACCGGGGCCGATCTTCGAAGGCGTAGTGGCAGAGGAAGCGGAGGCGATGCTTAATGCAAGGTGTAAAGCGTTCTATTCCTGCGGAGCCAGACCGGGAGACATAGTATTGAACACCTTTATGTACCACATGGTTCCCGCCGGACTAAACATACACCTAGGTTTCAGACGCTTGGGTTGCACCGTGGTTCCCACCGGTGTGGGACAAACTGCCTACCAAGCAATAATAATGAGAGACCTCGGAGTAACGGTTTTCACAGGAACCCCCTCTTTTCTGGCAATGATTGGAGAAGAGGCCAAGAACGGAGGAATCGAACCCAAAGGCGACCTTAAATTGGAACTAGGTATTTTCTCCGCAGAACCCCTACCTGATAGTTTGAGGAAATCTCTTAGGGATACTTTTGGGATTATTGCACGCCAGCTTTTCGGAACCGCAGACTTGGGAACTGTGGCCAGAGAATGTCCCGAGGAGAGAGGAATGCACATCGAAGAATCTATGATAATGGAGATAATTGATCCCAACACACTGGAACAGGTAGCACCGGGAGAGGAAGGAGAAATTACTTGCACCATGCCCCATAAACTAGCAAGCCCAATTATAAGATTCAGAACCGGTGATGCCACCATTCTCAGCGAGGAGAAGTGTTCTTGTGGAAGAACTTCGCCCAAGTTGAGGAAGATACTGGGAAGAGTGGACCAGTTGGTAAAGGTCAAAGGTATGTTCGTGCACCCTGCAAACATTAAAAGTGTGATTAATAAACACCCGGAACTAGGAAACTATGAAGCGCTTGTTGATAGGCCCCATCTATCTGATGTTCTAACAATAAGAATAGAGTTTGAAGGCACGGGAGAAACTCTACCAAAAAATTTGGAGAAAGCTAAAAAAGAATTGGAAAAGGAATTCAAAGAAGCCCTCAGAGTCAAGGCTGTCGTGGAATTATTGCAAAAAGGTTCTATAACAGAATCAAAGGAGAAAATAGTAGACCTAAGGAAAATGGAATAAAAAACATTTAACATCATTATTAAGCACCTTCAAAGATTTATTTTTAGTTGTTGCTTAGCTGATAACACTCTAAAGTTTTAGTTTTATTATATCTGTTTAAACAAGAGTTAATTATAAGGAAAACAAAAGATACGAAAAAGTAGTTAAATATCTCAAGCCGAAATACTCGTTTATGCTTAAGACTTCGGGTTCAGAGTAGTTTTACGAACTCATCAACAGTCAGTCCGGCTTCCTTTATTATCGCTCTTAGGGTTTACAGCAGTAGAAAGATTTAATGATAAATAATACCATTCTTAGACTTTAATCGTGAACCTAAACATCCACAGAGACGTCCAATACAAGGCTACAACCCTGCCCACGAGAACCAAGCCGGCAATC
>NZ_JBRAKS010000232.1:0-6093 GCF_052745115.1 Candidatus Jordarchaeum sp. | reverse complement strand
AGAATGGCGTGACCCACAAATTAACCTTACCAACCGTATTTGGCACCAGAACCCCCTTCCTTTATCTTAAACAATATTAAGATATATTTAGAAAATGAAATAAATACAAATAATAATTAAACGCTTTAAGAAACAATCTATGATAATCTCTTCCATCCATAAAAATGTGGATAACTATCATTATTTAACTTTTCTTTAATAAGTGAATTCAGCTATGTTATTATGCTTTTTCTAGTTCATTTCCATTTTCAATATTTGTAAATTCCCATTTATCAAGTTTAATCTCCAATGTACAATCTTCTTGGAGATCCGGACAGTCAAGCCTTATTGTAACCTTATCACTACTCTTACCTATAATCTCCGGGTTTTGACAACGATCGGTTAAATTATCCATAAGAAAAAGCACAAAAGCATCAGTAATAACGTTTAGACTGCCCTCAAGCAACTTTTTACCCATATCTCCTAGGGAATAGCGAACCTTCCTTCCATCCCTTTCCGAATCAACTAGGCCGGTATCAACCATTCTTGCGACATGCCAGCGTACTGTATCGTGGTGAACACTCAGATTTTTTGCTATTTCTCTCTGGTGGCACCCAGGTTTATTAACAATATACTGGAAAATATTTTTGGCGGTAGCACTTCTAAGGCTGAAGAAAGCTTTTTCAGCCTCTTTGTCACGCAAAACCTTAGGATAATAAACCAGTTTTCCCCCATACTTGAAGCTACCAATTAAACCCGATTTTTGGAGAGTTCTCAGATGCCAAGAAAGGGTTCCTGGCGGAGTAGCCAGTTCACTGGCAAGTTCTAAAAAATAGGTTCCCGGTTTTTCGCAAATCATCCTATAAATTTCTCTGCGTACCGGATGCAGTAATAATGTGAGCCTCTTCTCCGACAATTCTAAAGCCTCTCCAGATTAAAAAAGGAGACGGTATATAAAACCTTGTCGCAAGACTCCCATTTTTACCTGTAACCTGTATTAAGGAGAATAAGATAAACATTTTAATATTTTCCAGTTTAAAAATAATTAATGAACTTAAATTTAGAATGAATTTATCTATTTTAGCTTGAAAACTAAAATATTGGGATTGAAGAAATAAAAAGTGTACTAATAATAGAGAAATACGTACGCGCACCGCTTAAAGAAATGTAGTGAATAAGTCATTAACAAAAAGTATGAAAAGAGGTTAAACACTTGCAAATAGTTGACTTAACCCAAGCCTATTTCTATGACTTCATAGGGGCAGCCGCTTTTCCAAACATGTACAATTATGAATTTCGCATAAAATCCATCGGCCACAGCATTACCATCGGAAAACAAACTTTTCAATATTTGTCTTCAATCATTAATTTAGAAACACACGCTGGAACCCACATAGATTTTCCTTCATCCCTCCTATTAGCAGGCAAAGAACCGCAGGATTACGACATATCGGACTTTATTTGTGAGGCTTTAACAGTGGAATTCAAAAAAGGTGAAAATGAATACATCACGGGAGAAGAGATGATTGAAAAACTCAAAGAAGTCCCCTCATTAAAGGATAAAGCATTACTGATTAAGACCGGTTTCGGCAAATTCTGGAAAACGGACCCTGAGAAATATTATAACAGTTTTCCCCAAATAGGAAAAGAATGTGCCGAAATAATCGCTAATTTTGGACTTGGTGCACTAGGAATTGATTGTCCTTCTTTAGACATGCCTGATTATCCCCCCTCATTCCCCTATGTGGTTGATGAGGGAGCGGAAGGTTTTCTACAACCGATAAAAGACCCCAAAGCCACAAACCACCTAATTTTACTAAATGCAAACTGCATAATCATCCAAAATCTTAATCTAGAAAAAATCAGAGACATGGAAAGCTTTACACTATGCTTTCCACCTTTAAGAGTGGAAGCTGTGGATAAAATGGCTGCAAAAGCAATATCGATAACAGCACTACCTTGTCGAGCATTCGCAATAAAAACCTAAATTATTAAGGAAAAAAATATTTCAAGGAAAAAAAGAAAGTGCAATTATGGCATAAGAATACTTTCAGTTTTGTCCAAACTATCAATTTTTTCGATCATACCTTTTATTTTTTCAATTAATTCACCAGCATCGTGGCAATCCCCAAAGAACGCCTGTAACCTCTCAGTTTCTATACCAAACTGTTCCAGAAGCTTTCGCAATATTGAAACCCTCAAGTTAGCAACATCAGCTCCTCTAAGATAATGGCATCGATCACATCCGATGAGCATAACGCCGTCTGCACCATTGGTGAATGCGTCTAGAACCACTTGTGTATCAACCGATGCTGCGCAAGGTACCTCCACAATGCTCACATTTACTGGATATTGCATACCGAGCATGCCCGCGTCATCCATAGTGGAATAACCGCACTCCAAGCAAGTGATGGCCACAATTTTCTTGGTTTCTCCACCGTTTCCCAAAACACCATTAATTGCAGCCTTAAGTTGCTTACTGGTGTGATGCCTTAGATCAATGCAGCCAGAGGGACATGCTGCGGCGCATATGCCACAACCGAAGCACTTTGCTTGGTTAACCTGAGCAGCTTCTTCGCCTACGTGGGCAGCATCAAAGGGACAAGCCCATTCACATATTCTACACGAACTACAAATCTCCTCATTAACAACAGATGTAAGTAAGGGTTTCTCAATTTCTTTCTGGTTTAAAAGCTTCACCGCACCCATAGTTGCGCCGGCAGCGTATGATACCGCGTTGGGTATGTCCATAGGTGTCATTGCTCCACCAGCTAAGAATACTCCAACAACGTTTGTTTCTGAAGGACGCACTTTGCGATCCACTACGTCAAAGAAACCGTCGGGTGCCAGGGCTACTCCTAGCATTCTTGCAAGTTCCTGGGTGCCTTTTGATGGAACCATGGCCATGCTTAATACAACAAGGTCCGCTTCTACTTGTTCGAACTCGCCGGTAAAAATGTTCTCGCCCTCAACTATTAGTCTTTCACCGTTGGAAATAACTTCTCCCGGTCTTCCTCTGATGAAGATTACTCCTAGTTCTCGAGCTCTGCGGTAGTATTCCTCGTATCTTGAGCCTATCGGTCGAATATCCATGTATTCAATCACTACCTCTATTTCGGGGAATTGTTCCTTTATCATGATCGCGTGTTTTAAGGCAACCATACAGCAGATGTTTGAACATTGGGGATTGTGTTTCTCGTCTCGGGAACCCACACATTGAATCATGACAACTCTTTTAACTGTTTTGCCATCTGAAAGGCGTATTAGTTTCCCTTGGGTGGGACCAGTGACATCAAGTAACCGCGCTAATTCTATCTGGGTGATCACATCGGGATAAAGCTCATAGTTATATTCTCTAACCAAGGCCGGATTATACTGGTCAAAACCGGTGGCGATTATCATGGCACCTGCTTCGATTGTGAAGGTTTCTTCCTTTTCTTTTAGATCAATAGCATTTGTGGGACAGACTTCTACGCATTTTTTGCACTCTTCAAACTTGCAGGTTTCTGGATCAATTGCATAGATCTGGGGGATGGCTTGTACGAATGGCATGTATATTGCTTTTCTTGTGGTGAGTCCCAGATTAAAGTCGTCAGGTACCTCAACGGGGCAGACTTTGACACACTCGTTACATCTAATGCATTTTTCCTCGCTTACGTATCTTGGGTTCTTTTTAACCACGACCTTATATTTGCCCACATCGCCCAGAACATCCACCACTTCGGAGTTGGTGTAAAACTTGATTTTCGGATTGAACTCTAGGTTGGCTCTGTAAATACATCTGCGGGGTGAACCAACGCCTAATCCGGGGCATCCTGTTGTTCTAACGCAAAGAGAACAGTCTTGTGTTGGAAATACTGTTCCTAGCTCTAGACAGAGTCCACCCACTGTTGGTTTTCTTTCAATTACATCAACATCAATTCCAAGTTCTGCTAATTCTTGAGCTGCGGTTAATCCGGCTATTCCCCCTCCAATCACCACTACTTTCTGAGTGATGGGTATCTTTTCCCGGGGGATTTCCTCCAAGACCTCTGCTCTGTTAGCTGCGGAAATAATTAGGCCTCTAGCTTTCTCCGTTGTTAATTCTTTGGGGTCTCCCCGATGCACCCAGGCACATTGCTCTCTGATGTTTGCAATTACCAAGTCGAAATAGTTCATCTCAGCGTCTTCAAGCAGATGCCCCCATGTGGATTCGTAAAGTTTTGGAGTACAGGCGGCAACCACCACTTTGTCAACCTTGCTTTCCTTGAGTTTCTTTAACATTTTTTCTAAATCTGATTTGCAAAGTACGCTGTATCTTTCTATGAATGTGAATTTTCCGGTTTTTTCTAGATCAGATATTAGCACATCGTAATCGATAACTTGGGATAGGGTTTTTCCACAGTCACATATAAACAAACCAATCTTGGGAGCCATGTAAATCACCTACAGGTTTTCGATTTTTTCAAGTACTGCGTCAGGTTTCATTCTCTGGAATTTAAAGTTCAATTCATCAGCGGATATGCCCTGGGCTAGGGCTAGTAGTTGAGGATAGTAGAAGACAGGGATGTTATAGTCTGTGCCCATAGCCTTATTTATTTGAAATTGCCCGATGTCATATTGAATTAGACAGAATGGACAGACCACACACAAGAGATCCGCCCCCGAGAGCTTAATGTATCTTAGCTTTTCCTCTATCATTTTGTTTGTTGTTTCTTCATCCACAGAGCGCACTCCTACTCCGCAGCACAGGAACTTTTTCTGATAATCAACAGGTGTTGCTCCAGTGGCTTTCACTATGCTCTCAAAATAAGTAGGATTAAAAGGATCATCCACCTGCACGACCTCGCTTGGTCTGAGAACGTGGCAACCATAATGAATGGCCACCTTTATTCCTTTAAGAGGCCTTTTGACTGTGGCTTCAATCTTCTCAGGTCCCACATCCTCATACAATACTTGAAGTAGATGCCTAACATCAACAGTGCCCTTGTATTCTTTACCCACTTTGGCTAAAGCCTCATTAATCTTATCTTTGAAACCGTTTTCATTTTTGAGCACATAATTGGCGGTCACCAGCGACTCGAAACATCCACTGCACAGTGTCAAAACATCTAGCCCTGCTTCTTCGGCGACCACCAGATTTCGAGAGGCTAGAACAAGCCATGTAAACCTGTCCAACGCAGAGAAACCAACCGGATCAGGACAGCAAGCGAATCCCGGTAAATCTTTTACGTTTACATCCAGACTCTTCAATGTTATTCTGGTAGCCACTTCAAGATGTGGTAAACGGTTCGGTATCGTGCAACCTAGAAACAGAGCGTAATCGTGACTCATTCTCCTGATGCTTCCTTCTTTTGGGTTTCGCCCTCCACGGGTTTTCTGTTTTCTACAAGTCTATCGAAACCAGTATAGCTGGTCAATGTGCGTATTTCTTCCGGAGGGGCGTTTTCAATCACGGGTAAACCCAGCTTTTCCCTTCGAGATAGAATAGCCTTGGTGGCGGGGCTGACCATTCCGAATTCCAGTAATGCCTTTGCTTCCTCCTGTAAATGCTCTGGGAAATGGCCTTCTTTGGTGGAGAGGTTTTTAAGTTCAATGATGATTTCCGAAACCTTTACTCCCTGAGGACACTTCTCGGTACAAGTATGACACACGGTGCAAAGCCAAATTTCCGGACTTCCAACGAGGCGGTCTCTTCTTCCAAGCAGAGTGTTTTCAACGATTCTCCGAGGATTGAATTTTGAATTATATCTGAACACCGGGCAGCAGCCAGAGCAGGTCGAGCATTGGTAGCAGTAGTTTAAGGTTTCTCCTTCACGAGTTTCCGTAATCTCCTCTCGGAAACGACTATCCATATCCGACGATGCCTCAACCAATTTGAATCCTCCAATTTTTTAACAAACTAATAATATACTCTTAACCAATAAACCGTTGGCAAGTCTTTGCCGGTTATCATTTTTAATATCATTATAATGAATGCCACATTACTCTACAGATATTTCTAAAGTTTCTTTCGCAAGATACAACCATTAATATTCCACGCATACAATTTTCTTTCAGTATAAAATCTTTTTGTATAGTTTCAGTATTTGAAAATGAGTTTTTGGGGGTAGGGATACCCTTATAGTGGAGAGA
>NZ_JBRAKS010000231.1:0-6093 GCF_052745115.1 Candidatus Jordarchaeum sp. | reverse complement strand
AAGTCCAAGAATGGTATTATTTATCATTAAATCTTTCTACTGTTGTGAACCCTAAACAGCAAACGAAAACCTCTGACCTAGACATCTCTGCCAGTCTAAATTTCTCCACCAACCTAGATATAGAAGCACTAACACCGGACCAAATCAAACTCTACAAACAGAACATCGAAGATGTTGTAAACAATGCCTTCATGAAGTGGCAGATGCAGAAAATGAAAAGCGGAGAACTCAACCCCTTCACATCACAACCCGACAACGAATCAGTAAGAGCACTGTTCTTCCAGTTCCTATCCGAAAAGCCGGACTGCGCAGCACGCTTCGCACAGTACGATCAGATGCTCTCCAGGGAGAACCAGCTTCGAATATCCGAACAGGTGTCTGAACTCAAACAGTCACTCCAAGACATAAAGCTCATCATAGAGCAGGGTGAAATAATAAGTGAACTGAATGAAACCAGAAATATAAACGGAACAAACTACTACATTATAACCAGAGAATACTCACTAACAATTAACGGAACCACCCAAAACGTAATCAAAATAACCGTAACTACAGATGATGGAACAGTGATTCTGGATCCCTACTTCCGTATCGACCGGGCACTTCTGCTCTGGCCGTGCTACGTTTGGGTGTTTTGGCCTTTTGTATTCGTAGGATGGTGGTATACGGTGATACTCTACGGATACGACTGGTACATGTATACATTTTATACACCAGGTTTGGAGGCCTCTGCCTGGATAAACCATGTTTACTGGAGCCTGCCTCTTGCCCACTTAGATTCTCTTAGCTGGGCTGGTATAGTATCTGGTTTCGCTGGTGGTCTATACGGTATTGGTCAGGGGGCTTTGTCTGCTACTTTAGCGGCGGCTGTAGGTACGGCTCTTAGCGCATTATCCGTTGCACTCATGGCAGCCTTAATCATTGGAGTTGTTTATCAATCACATGTGCTTGATAGCTATGAAGAAGTGGCAGCATACAATCTCGCTAGGGATCCATATTGGGGATGGATGGAGTGCGATTATTTCCATAACCCCATTTCTCCGCCAACAACAGCTAATCCACCATGTTTTGATTCACAAAATAAAATAGTGCCTTATCTTGTCACCGTAGATGGGGCCTTTTGGCGCAAGTTACCACCCCCAGATTGGTTCATAACACCGGGGGACGCAATGTATACCAGTTATATAAATTTGATAACAGTTTTTGGCAGTTTGTTTGGCTTCGGTAACTGGGTATGGTTGGGGTAGGCTCTGCGCCTTCGCCACCACCATCCTAACACAAGCATCTTGGTAGCAGTTATGCGTTAAGTATATCAAAGATAAGACTAAAAGAATTCACAAATTCGCAAGTATAAAATTCTTTCATTTCCATCTTTTTACACATTAAATACAACAAACATTAGAATTTATAGTGGTTCTGATAGGTAATTTAATAACTGTTAAATTATGCGAATTTGGAGGTGTTATATGAAAATGAAAATATTAGTTAAAATACTGGTAGTGCTGACCGTCATACTTTTAGCAGTGAGTTTTACCTTTCTCATTTATCAGTGGTATCTGATTAACGGGCTTAGTATCACGATATTCTTGTTTCCGATAACTGTAGTAAAGGTTAACCCTCTCGGTGTGGTGTTTTTTGAGCAACCCTTATACGTAACGAATCCTTCTACAAAACTCGCATTAGACCTGCTCTTCCTGGTTCCCTACTCGCTATCTATTCTTGGTACAGGATTTATTCTCGTTTCTATTTCCCCTTTTAGCGGTGTCGCTGGTTATGAAAAATTCCGTGACGCGGTAAAAAAACTTTGGACCATTACCAGTGGAGGTACAAGAGAGCAGAGAAAACTGATTATCAGCGGGATTCTACCCCTTGTAGCCTTATATTTGGTAGCGGTGTCTCCCTTTTTTATAGGCTCCAAAACAGTATTCCTTTCCACCGTAATGATTTTACTACCATTTTTCATGAATGGTATAATAGGTTTAGCCATTGCTGGGATGCAACTACAAAAGATTCGAAAAACAATTTAGAGGGAAAATTGATTGCTTTGTTTCTGGTAACAAGTGTCTTCCATAAGACTTCGGATTTATTTGAAGAAATCTATCAAAATTGTGAACTTTGTGGTTGAAGGAGATTTGCGTCTTGAGGTTTTCTTCTGTTTTAATTCAGGCTGCAAGTGACCTATGGAACGCCAAGAAGAATGAAAAAATGGCACTACCTGGCACTTTGTCTTTTACCAAATTTACAGTTGTGTAACTTTTCCTAGTAACACGAATATCTCAGCTTTTCACCGACGTTATAAAACCATTGTTAACTTAAAATAACCGTCGAAACCAAAAGTTAAATTCCAATAACACCGTTATACTTTCTACGAATTTTCGATATATATAGAAGTTATTCCTAAAAATACGTCTAAAGAATTTGGGAGGATGAGACTGAAAGGAAAGCTAAAGATACTTGCGGCTAGTGTTCTAATAGTGCTTACCATCAGCCTGGGAACAGGTTATCTGACATTAGGACCAAGTGCATTTGCGAATAACGCTTACACATCTCTCGGACTAATTCAAGCCCTAAACCTTAAACAGCAAACGAAAACCTCTGAACTAGACCTCTCTACCAGTATAAATTTCTCAACTAATCTGGACATAGAAGCGTTAACACTGGACCAAATCAAGAGTGCGAAACAAACCATTGAAGATGCTGTGAACAATGCCTTTATGAAGTGGCAGATGCAGAAAATTCGGAGTGGAGAACTCAAACCCTTTACCTCACCACCAGACAATGAATCAGTAAGAGTCCTGTTCTTCCAGTTCCTATCCGAAAAGCCGGACTGCGCAGTACGCTTCGCACAGTACGATCAGATGCTCTCCCGAGAGAATCAGCTCCGAATGCCTGAAAGGACTCTGGAATTAGAAAAATCAATCCAAAACGTAAATCTCATTGCGGAAAAAGGTGAAATTCTGAGAGAATGGAACACCACTCAAACGATTAACGGTTCAGAATACTTTATTATGAACAGGGAATACGCTATGGAAATAAATGGTACTATTCAAAAAGTAGTCAAAGTAATGATTTACAGTTATGATGGAAAAGAGATTGTTGACCCGTACATGAATATTCAACGAGAACTACTGCTGTGGCCTTGCCTAGTGTGGGTGTTTTAGTGGCCCTTTTATGTTGGATGGTGAGGTACGGTGATACTCTACGGATACGACTTCTGGATACACTGCCACTGGACCGCTGGGGTAGAACAAACGGTGCGTTTATTTGAAGTTTACTCAGGTCTCCAATATGTTGAATTAACTATATCTGATTGGATTCCGGTCATTGTCGGCGAAATTTTTACTATAACTACGTTGGCCGAACTCTTTGCGGCGGGGGTTTTGACTGCAACAACGATACTTTTGTCAGCTATAGGTGCGGTATTCGTTGCTATCTGGCCGGTGCTTTTGCACGGTTATGAGCAAGCAGTATGGGCTAACTTCAATAACACAGCCATATACAACTTTGCAAAAGACCTGCTTTGGGGCTGGCATGAAGTTAGTTATTTCCATGACCCTATAACTCCACCAATATCTGCCAACCCGCCATGCTGGGATGTAAATGGCAGAATAGTATATTACATTATGAACATAGACGGTGGATTCATTGAAAAAACCCCTTTGGGTCTTTCGAACTATATTCTCACCGAAATCAACCCACTCGCTTATGCACTTTGGCTCAGTTATGAAAATTTCGTGACCCAATGGAACCTGGCTTATGGTCTTAATCAATGGGTGTGGTTTGGGTTCTATGAACCGGCGTATCCGCCGCCTTAGCCTTAACACCTGTGTTCCTCACAAATATGAGATTTAACTCTTTTCCATATACGGTTTAATTTAGAATATACACACATCTGATTAAAGGAAATAGTAATTAATAAAACCCTATTAATTGAGTGTGGTGAGAGAAATTGTTTGGAGTGGGTAAAATCCGGTCAAAAACCTTGGTTGGGTCGACCTTAATAGTGACCGTTGTGCTCTTCGTTGTGAGCTTCGCTTCAATCGCTTTTCAGTGGAACTTGGTCAGAGGCTACAGTCTAGAGGCACTAGTGTCACCGTTACTATTGCGTTACACTCCTCTAGTTTATCTTTATAGCGTACTGAGATTCACTCCTCTGGGGATAGTTTTTCTTAACGAAATAGTGTACTTCACGAACTTCACACTTAAGCTACTACTGGACCTACTGTTTCTCGTGCCCTACACTGTAGCTTTCATAACGGGGGCCATCACAGTTTTAATCCATCCTCTAAGTGAAACCCCCGGGTCCGAAAAATTCGGAGAAGCAAAAAACAGGATTAGATCTATAATCACCCACGGACCAAAGAAGCAGAAGAGGGTAACTCGCGTAGCTGTCCTGACCATAATAGGTTTATACGCCAATGCATTACTAACCTATATTTTGGGATATACCAGCATCCCTTCTGGAGATTATCTAAAAATACTCTACATATTCTCCTGGGCCTTCATAGGCTTAGGTCTCGCCTACGGTTCCATGGCAGGTGTTGGGCGATTGATAAAACAAAGGGCAGAAGAGTAAACAAAAACAGGAATGATGGAAAGTGGCCATACTAAATACGAAAATCGAAAATGAGATTCTTATGCGTATTTTCACTTCTTTTCTTTTCTCACCAATTTGAGCTTGTTTATTTCAAATGTATACTTCCCTATTTCTCACAGCTTTGGTCTTTGTGCAGAATATAGAATCTTTAGTGAAACCGGGGATGAATTTCTGTTAAAACCTGTGACTTTTAGCCAAACAAAAAATTGCAAAAGTGGAGTATTGTCAGATTGTTTTTAGAGGTATTGTTTTTTTATGTTTTGGATTTCCTCTGTAACGTTTCTAACTATTTTGGGGATCTTTTCCGGTTCACGGATTTTGTCAAAGTATTTTATTTCTGAATCTAGTATTGTTGAAATGACTGCTGCGATGCTTAGGGGTAAGGCTATGAGACTGTATCCTCCCTCTAGTATGAAGGCGACTCTGCCTTGGCAGACTTCTTTTCCCAACTGGAGAATCATTCGCGTTAACTTCGCGTAGTCTTCTGCCTGCAGATTCATGTTTCCAACAGGGTCACTGTAGTGCGTGTCAAAACCAAAGGAAACCACCACCATTTCCGGTTTGAAACTTCTGATTACCTCGGGGAAAATGTTTTCAAAAGACCAGAGGTATGCGTTTCCCCAAGTTCCTAAAGGCAGTGGAACGTTAATGTTATATCCCTCTCCTTCACCACTACCGATTTCTTCCAACCATCCTCTCTCAATGGCTTCCATACCGTATTCATGAAAAGATAAAACTAAAACAGTGGGATCGGTGTAAAAGATTTGAGAAGTTCCATCACAAGCATGAGCATCAAGATCCAGAATGAGAATACGCTTCACGTTTTTCTTTTCTTGTAACCATCTCACAGATATGGCGCAGTTATTAAAGTAGCACATTCCTTCGGAATGACCTATTCCTGCATGGTGTCCCGGTGGACGGATAAGGGCGAAAGCGGTTTCTACACTGCCTTTATTAACCTCTTCCACAGCTGATATGGCTCCGCCAGCTGATAAGCAAGCAGCCTTAAAAGTGTCCTTGACTACAAAACTGGAAGCACCAACTTCCCCATAACCTAAACGGGACAGCTCACCAACCACATCAAAAAGATAAGGGCTATGCACGCGCACAATGTCCACCCTTGCAGCGGGTTTACATTCAAAAATTTTTAAGTTCTGATTGCCTAGCAAACCTGAATTGCGCAAATACTCTCTCGTGAACTTTATGCGATCTGGATGTTCAAAAGCCTCCATGTAGGGTCTAGTTACCTCAGGGATATGTGTCTCTTCGAATGCCTTATGGGAAACTAATCCTAACCTCATGACTACTCACTCAGTATACTATAAAAGAAGGTGAGATGAATCTGTAATCTACTAAATCTATTACTTTTTAAAAAATGTTTTTGAAGTTAATTTAGAAATAAAACCAAAAAATAAAAAAACTAAAAACATTCTGACCTGCTTGCTGTGTTGCATAATTTATGAATTTTTAATTTGCTTATTAAGTGATTAAAAAAT
>NZ_JBRAKS010000230.1:0-6104 GCF_052745115.1 Candidatus Jordarchaeum sp. | reverse complement strand
ACCGAACACCATTTAGGCGGTGTCCTAAATGGGTAAGTTTCGGACAACGGTTATTGAACAATTCCATAACTTCTTTTGGCATCTTAGCCAAAATATCACACTCCATAAATATTTTCATAATAAGTAATTTATATTCCTTTGTCTGGAAGATGGATAGCTGAATTTATCAATATGGTTTTATTATAGTTTTTATTTAAAACTGTAATAATGAATGAAAAATTGGGATGTGTTTGTTTTGAGGGCTTTGCTAATTGAGAATAGGGAAATAAAAGTTGTTGAGGATTATCATAAACCCGAGGTAAAACCTGGTTGGGTTTTAGTTAAACCTAGTGTGGTTGGAGTCTGTAAAACAGATTTGGAACTAGTTGAAGGATATATGGGTTTCAGCGGTGTTCCGGGGCATGAGTTTGTAGGTGTGGTTGAGGAGTCTAGCGATGAGAAATTTTTGGGAAAGCGTATAGTGGGTGAAATAAATTTCGCATGTGGTTCCTGTGAATACTGTGTGATGGGGAGGCAGAGACATTGTCCCAATAGGAGTGTTTTGGGTATCCAAAACGCAGGTGGTGCTTTTGCCGAGTATGTTACCTTACCTCAGGAGAATGTCCACACTGTTCCTAAATGGGTTAGTGATGATCAAGCGGTGTTCGTAGAGCCTCTGGCAGCATCCTTGGAAATATTGATGCAGACACACATTAAACCCACTTGGAAAGTTTATGTTCTTGGTGATGGAAAACTCGGCTTACTAGTTTCACAGGTTCTAAGACTCACTGGCTGCGACTTGGTACTGGTGGGAAAACACGAAAACAAGTTAAGAATCGCAGAACGACAGGGTGTTAAAACAACCACTCTGGGTAACCTCCCTGAAAACAAGGCGGATTTAGTGATTGAGTGTACTGGTAACCCCAATGGTTACAATCTAGCAAAAAGATTGGTTCGCTCCGCAGGAACTATAGTTGCTAAGAGCACTTACCATCAGAATTTAGAGTTGAATTGGTCAGAGATTGTGGTAGATGAGATTAACATAATAGGCTCAAGGTGCGGTCCATTCGAACCAGCAATAAGACTACTGGAACAAGGACTTATCGACACAGAATCTTTGATAACAGCCAAGTATCCCTTCAAAGACATTTTAAAAGCGTTTGAACATGCAAGAGATTCAGAGGCAATAAAAATATTAGTAGAAATGGAGAAGGAATGAGAACCGATCCTTTAAGGAACTTTTTTCCTGCTCTGATTTTGCTTTAGATTACTCCTATGTTGCGTATCCAGGGCTGGAGTTCCTCTCCCAGGATACTTAGTACACCGCTCTTTTCGGTAGACGACAACACTCCGGCTATGTAGACTGTTTTATCGTCCCAGTCTGTAGGCTTGCAAACAATAATTGCATCCGGACCCAACTCCACGGTCATTGTGCTAGCTTTCATGGAGTAATTTTTAGTTAACATTTCTCGAAGCCAAATCATCCTCATGGTGGTTGTCAAAAGCACATTTCGAAAGCTTGAAGTATAATCCGCAATCAACAGCGCCTTATCATCAAACAGCATAAGATCCTTGCTCTCCAATAGATCTCCATAGTCTCTCAGTATACCCTCAATCACCGGCGTAGCGCCCGCAATTTTTCTTAAAGCAGTTGAAAAACTTAAAAACAGTTTCTCAGTTTCAAAAACACTCGTAACATCGACATGGAATCGATCAGAGCGATGCTTTCTAAAAATCTTAGCAATATTCTTTTTCAGTAAATCCAACCTCTCTCCATAATCGGGTGGCATCGACACTTCAGCATCCAGCTTATTTAGAAAAACCGCAGTATAAGGAATCTCACACAAAGAACCATAAACTTCAAGAATACCATTAAGATAGTCCAGAGCGGCATTATATCGACCATAATCCTGAGCATCAACCACAAAAATCAATAAATCAGTACCACCAAAAACCACACTCTTATCCTCAAAATACTTCACCCGATACTGCTCCAAACCACCCAAATCATAAAAATCCGCCTTAATCCAGCCAAATAAACCCATTTCCTCTCTCTGAAGCCCCTCAGTAGGCCTCAACTCACTAAGAGTCTCCTGCCCATTCTTCGAAGCCGCACCGCATATTTTTAAAGCGTTTAAAATCGAGGTCTTACCCGAATTATCAAGACCAGCCAAAATAATCTTTTTCTCGTCCCTAAATTTATCCCCACTCACCGCCACCAGTATTTTCGCAGCAAAAATCCACTTCTCCAGCTGAGACCTACCAATACCAGTTAATTGACTAAGAGCCCGAGAATCCTGCTGGGAAAGCTTCTTAACATTCTTCACACCATGATCCTTCAACAACTTACCAATTTCAGAACTAATACCCACAATAATCTGCGGCGTAGACTTTGGAATCCTCTTAACATCAACCGGCTCCTTAGTTAAAAAATCCCTAACTCTCTCAAAGCTCATAGGGCTCACCTCACCTTCAAAACCTGTATGCATAAAAATTTCCAATTTTTGATAAAAATCTATGAGAAAAAGTAATTATAACTCTTTTGTTATTCAACAACCACCAAAAAACCACAACCCCCGCTCAAAAAAGCCCCACATTCCAAAAAACAAACCCGAATGAAAAGCATTTATTAATCCCCAAATTCAAATAGAAATTAAAGCAAAAACACTCTCAACAACGAGAATGCGAGGTCATAAAAATGGAACTCGAAATAGTAAAAGCAGGCGAAACCGAAGGCGCAGCATACATCCACCCCGAAACCGCAAAAACCGAAGGAATCTACGAAGGAAACATAATACTATTCGAAGACCCCACCACCGGAAACTTCGGCGCCGCACCAGTATACACCGACAAAAAAGTTGAGAAAAACAAAATAAAAATCGACTCCACCCTAGTAGAATCCAGCGGACTCGACGAAGGCTTCACAGTCACAGTCAAAAACTACACCGGAAAACTACAACCCCTAAGAAGAATAATAATCGGCGTAGAACCCCTCAGCGGACAATCACCAGAAGACGTATTCAAACAAGCCCAAGAAAGAAGAAACGAACTCAAAAAACTCCTAAACAAAAGAGTCATCTTCAAAAAAATGAAACTCCGATGGAAAGACCTCGAATCCAACATCAGCATAGAAAACACAGACCCCGACCTCAAAGGACAAGAATTCGCCATAGTCAACTGGCCCGAAATCGAAAGAGCCGAAATCGTACCCATAGGACCAGCCATGCCCTTCAACGCCATACTACTCATCGACGTATCAGGAAGCATGAGCACCAAAGACATGAAAGTAGTAAACATAGCACCCGCAAGAGAAGGAATAGTCAGCCTACTCGAATCCGAACAAATCTCAAGCTTCCTCTCCAAATTCGAAGAAGGAGACGAAGTAAAAAGAAGACACGGAGCAGCATTCGCCTCACTACTCTACCTAGCAGAAAAAGTAGGAAGAGGATACGGAGAAAAAGTAGCCATAGCCACCTACCACGACGAAGCCAAAATCGTAAAATTCGACGGAAACGAATACTACGACGCCACCACCGGAAAAATAGACCAAGTAGCAGACACCATACTAACCGAAGTCGCTTATAAGACGGGTGGCTATACTAACATGAGTGATGCCCTTCGTAAGGCGATAGGTCTTCTTAAGAAGTCGTTTAAGAGCGGTGGACAGAACATGATTATCTTCCTGACCGATGGTTTTCCGCAGGGTACGGATACTGAGGAGGCTGTGATGTCCATTGTAGAGAGGGAACTTGCGCAACTTTCCAATGTGGTCTTGTACACGGTGGGTCTGGGCGGTGAGGTTAACGACCGTTTGATGGAGAACATTGCTACCGTGACTGGTGGCGTGTACTTTAAGGCTACTGATTTGGGTAAGCTTCTTAACTGGTACAGTGAGTTGGCGAGGACTTTTACGAAGGCGGTTCATCAGAAGGAGAAGACTCCGGAGGAAGAGGCGGTTGCTGCTGAAACTAGTAGTGTGTGATTTAGTTTAATTTTTTCTTTTTATTTTCCTGCCTATTTTTTTATAGTATTTAGCGAAGTTTTTGAATCATTTTGACTGTGAAGAAAAGCTCCTTTACCGAAAAGAAGCCATAAAAAGGCAGATTTCGCAGTCGTTTTGTTTCAAAAACTTTTCAAGGCACTATAGAGATTTTTTTTTAACTTTTTAGCATTACGAACCCCTATATGACCTCTCAAAAATCAAATATTTTGCTAACCTTAATTGGGATACTGATTATATTTACACAAGGCTGAGGCAGATTTATGGGAAACCTCTTGGAATCATACTTTTAGCAGTTGTACTGATAACTGTTATCGCTGTCCTAATACTATACATTCCATAAAAAACAAGCATATTTGTAGGAAATAAAAAATTAGAATTAGAATAAAAGAAAATAAAATGAAAAGGGCTGATTATTTATTTGCCCTTCCACACCTTTCTCAATTTTTCTCTGGGAACTTGTTTGTTACTGTTTCTCTCTATTTTTTTTGCGAGAATTCTTTTGGTTTTTCTCTGTTTTTATGTGGTCTTTGTTTGTTTTGGTTGGGTTTTTTGGTGGTTTTACTTTGAGAGTGTTATGGTCATTGCGGATACGTTGCTTTGTCCTCGTTCGTTTTCGATGGATTCGGTGCCGATTTCTATGCTTTTCACTTTTAGGTCTGAGAGAAATCTTTCTCTCGTGATTTCTGCTACGTCTACGGCTCGGCTTATCGCCCTTCCTCGGGCTTTGATTGAAACTTCTTTTGTTCCCTTATTGAATTGGGTTATTACTGCCAGAACATAGTTCATGGTTGGTTTTCTATTTCCGACAAACACAGTGTTTTCGTCTGATTCAGCCATTTTCAACACCTTTCATGAATTTAATACTCTTTTGCTACTTGTTTCTCAATTGTTTTCTCATTGATGCATTGGAGTATTAAAATAAGTTTATTATACATATTTATAAAAATTTTTGTTCTAATTTTGCTCGAAATTTAATATAAGCCATTGTAATAAAATATTGAAATTTGACTAATATTTTATCCAATTATTAAAAGTTTTAAAGAATTTGATAAATTTTAAAGCACTAAAGTTAGTTAAATAAGTTTTTTAAAAAAGTAAGATGTGGATACGAGATAATTGGAAACTTTTTTCTATTTTTCGCGATTATTAATAGTCTGTGATTGTATGTGGAAATCTAAGAAAGAGAGGGTTATTCATAAACTTTCAAGCCCCTTTTCTTACACAAACGCCACTGTTCCAGAGTCTATCTGTATTAAGGGTAAAGAAGTCAAGTTGGAGTCAATTGTGGATGAGTTCGAAGATCGTGAAATTAAGGGGAACTTAACTAGCAGGGATATCATTTTTGGTGCCACCCTCTCCAGACTCTTGGAAAACGAAATTCTCAGAGTTATAAGTGATATAGAGAGAGGCAAGATTTCTCCCGAAGAAGCTGAGAAAAACCTAGATACCTGGCTTGGTATGCTAAGAGCGTCAAAATTTCTCAAAAAACCGGAAGAAAAAATGGATACCAGAGAAATTGAAAAGGATGAGAAAGTGGTGTACGTTAAATGGGCTAAAAAATTTATGGACTCTGAACTATTTGCCTATCGCTGGTAGCAAAAATTTTCCCAGATTCAATAATTTCAAACTATACCAGAGATTAAAAAAATGTGGAGGACTGTTGCGGCGATTTTTTCTTTCTGGTATTATTTTTCGGGTGCAATGATGCAGGTCATGGTTTCAACTATTCCCTCCATGGGTCTTAAAACATCGAAAATGAACGAGTCCAATTCTTCCGAACTGTTTATACTCACCTTAAGTATTATATCATACAGTCCATAGACCAGATCTGCGTTCTCTATAGAGCCGAATTCCTTTAAGGTAGATAGAATTTTTTTCTCAAAACCAGAAGCAGTCTTAATAAGAATATAGGCGGATGTGACCAATTCCGAAACTCCTCCTACAAAACATTAAATCAAAACATAGTATAAATTTTTTTGAAACCCACTATTATTAAAAAGACAACTCCGAGAATTAAAAACATTCCCTTTTCTAACCAACGTAAACAGTAAATTCCCCCCCTTTTCAGAAAATTAGTAAAAGTTAAGTAGTAAGTTCCCGAATGGTATGTTGCCAGGAGGAT
>NZ_JBRAKS010000229.1:0-6178 GCF_052745115.1 Candidatus Jordarchaeum sp. | reverse complement strand
GTTCTAGCGAAGGGACTTTTGAAGGAATAGCAACTAATTTTGTCCCAAAGCTTAGGATGGGAAACTCTATTATAAGTGATAAAACTTTTATAATTAACAAACAGAATTTAGGGGGTTAATTTGGTGTCGAAACTTCCTGAAGAACTTATGAAAAAGGCAGAAGTTCCACAATTTGTTAAAGACCAGTTGGAAAATGTGGTTATCCCTCCCCTAATATACGGTATGGGATACACTGAGGATGACCTAAAAAAACCTAGAATAGGCATCGCAAATACTTGGAATGAACTAAATCCCGGTCAAGTTCACCTCAACAAAATTGCGGAAAAGGTGCGGGAAGGAATTAGGAGAGCGGGCATGACACCCTTTGAGTTCAGCACTATTGGGCCCTGCGACGGAATTGCACAGGGGCATGAGGGTATGAGATTCATTCTCCCGAGCAGGGAAATTATTGCTGCCTGCATTGAGATTATGGCCAAGGTTAACCGGTTTGACGGGATGGTGATGATTGGAACATGTGACAAGATTGTTCCCGGAATTCTGATGGCTGCTGCAAGAATTGATGTTCCCACCGCTATAATTACTGGAGGATACCATCTTCCATACTGTTTTCCGGATAAGATATTTGATGAATCTGAGGAGTTTGCACACTATGAGATAGGAAAATTCTACTTCTCGTGGCAGAGAGGGGAAATTCCAGAGGAAGAGTTCCAAAAAGCTCTTCACGGAATAGTAACGGGTCCAGGTGCTTGCCCGATGCTGGGCACAGCAGTAACCATGCAGTGCTTATCCGAGGCTCTCGGCATGTCTCTACCATACTCTGGGTTATTAGAAGCACTTAGCAAAGAGAAACTTGATTACGCTAAAAAAACGGGTGAAGCCCTAAGACACCTAGTGGAAAATAATATTACTCCATCCAAAATTATGACAAAGGAGGCTTTTGAAAACGCTATCAGAGTTCTCCTAGCAATCGGGGGTTCCACAAATGGATATCTCCATCTTCCAGCCATAGCTAATGAGCTGGATATCAAAATAGAATTGGAACTTTTCGATGAACTGAGTGAAACCACACCTCAAATCGTTGCTCTCAAACCCAATGGACTGCGAGCGATACAAGCCCTTGACGAAGCCGGCGGAATACCAGCGGTTATGAAAAGTATCAGCAGCCTACTGCATCTGGATGCCATAAACGTTACTGGAAAAACTCTGAGAGAAACTCTAAAGAATGTTGAAATTAAGGATAAAGAAATTATTAGACCTATGGACAACCCGTTCAGCCCGGACGGCGGTCTCGTCGTATTGAAAGGAAACCTGGCACCAGACGGAGCAATAGTCAAAAAAGCGGGTACACCTCCAAGCATGTTCAAGTATAGGGGTCCAGCAAAAATATTCGAATACGAGGAAGAAGCAATCCAAAATCTATTTCAGGGAAAGGTGAAACCTGGAGAATGCGTAATAATCCGATATGAAGGTCCTAAGGGAGGCCCGGGTATGCGAGAAATGGCGGTACCGGGACACATCATACAACTCTTAGGATTAGGGGAAAACACCGCCTTGATAACTGACGGGCGTTATAGTGGAAGCACCTATGGGCTCTGTATTGGACATGTTTCCCCAGAGGCTGCTGATGGAGGACCGTTAGCAATAGTGAAGGAAGGAGACATGATCGAAGTTGACATTCCCAATAAAACTCTTCGATTAGACCTATCAGATGAGGAGATTAAGAAGAGACTCGCACAATGGAAGCCACCCGAACCAAAATACAAGAAAGGACTTCTAGCGTGGTACTCTCAGTATGTAACTTCGGCTAATAAGGGTGCGATTCTGAGACCGAAACTCTAAATTTCTCACAGATTATTATTTAGTAGATCATTGTTAAAATTAGACCAAAAAAAGGCAGTAATAAGATGCATAAAGAGCTTAATTTTATCATTAATCAAAATTTCTATTTTCATTTATGTGGTTATATTCATTTCTCTCTTAGTCTCGGTGGCTCCCTTTTTTATGTCTTTTACAATCTCATCAGGTGACATTGTTTGCCATTCTATTTCTTTCACGTAGCGATGATAATGAATGTCTCGCAAAGCTTTACATCTTGGAAACTCCCGCTCTACCCTCTTTCGTATTTTTTCTTTTTCCTGCTCAGTAACTTCTCTTTTTGGCATTTTACATATCCCCCCAGAAGATATATTCAGGATCATCGTCTTGAAAATACATGTTTATGAACGAACTTTCCAAGTAAAGTTTCGGTTTCTGTGACATATTTCATACATTACTGTTATTTCTAACTTGCCGCAATATTATTTAATTGTTTAACTACTTCGTAAACGAGTAAACATTTCACAAGTATTTTAAAAAATGTAGGTTTCCAGTAAATAAAAGAGAGAAACAATATAATTCGGAAACTGCAGATTTGAGATGCTTTAATAGAATCAAAAATGGGAATAAGGGGTCAATTTTTAATGATTGTGAAACCTTACAATATGAATCATAGAAAATTCGTAGAATAAATGGAGGAAAAATCATGTCATTACCGATTAGAATACCTATTATTTATAGTGGAGTGGGATCGTTAGAACAGTTGAGATATTTTACGGAAAAAAGAATTTTGATAGTGACCGATAAGACGATTCGACAAATGGTTGGCGATAAACTTTCAGACTATTTTAAGGACAAGGAAGTTAAAATTTATGATGAAGTGGAACCGGACCCAAAGGATACCATTATGATAAAGGGCGGCGACTTTGCACGCGAATTTAAGCCAGAATTAATTATTGGAATCGGTGGCGGATCAGCGATGGATACCGCCAAAGCCATGTACTTCCTTTACGGACAACCGTCCCTAAAACTATATGATATGAATGTGGGAATTCCATATAATCTAAGTGAAAAAAGCAAGCTGGTATTAATACCCACCACTAGCGGAACCGGATCTGAACACACCCCGGGACTAGTGACTACCAACACAGAAACCGGACAAAAAATTTCATTAGCCTCATTTGAAATAGTCCCCCAAGCAGTGATTCTAGACCCCACGTTAGTGCTAAGCATGCCGAAAAAACTTACAATTTCCACGGGGCTGGATGCTTTAACTCAGGCCATTGAGAGTGCATCTGGTAAAATGGGCAGTGATTTTACTCAGGCCTTAAACCTTTATGCCATTAAAATTCTCTTTGAGTATTTACCCAAAGCCGCTGGTGAAGGTGCAGGTGACATAAATGTTCGAGCAAAAGTTCACTATGCGGCCTCAATGGCGGGTATTGCTTTTGGACATTCCGGTCTAGGAATAGCCCACTCTTTTGGACACGCACTCGGTGGAGCCTTCCACGTTCCCCATGGAATAACAGTCGGTGTAATGCTGCCATACGCCATTGAATTCAACAAACCGGAGTGCGAAGAAAAGTACGTTGAAATCCTTGAGTGTCTAAAAATCACCGGCATAAAAGATCCTACAGCAAAATTGTCCTCAATGGTCAAAGACCTGTTAAAGAAACTGGACACCCCATTGAGCATAAAAGGACTGGGCATATCCCAAAAGGATTGGGAACAAAATTTTGAAAAACTTGTGAATTGGACCAAGGGCGACATACTCACATTGATAAATCCCAGAATGGCAAGCGAAGAACAGGTTAGAAAAATCTTCCAATACGCCTACGAGGGAAAAACCATAGATTTCTAAAAATCTACAATTTTTACAAGCTTCCAGTATAGCACCCCTATTTTTTTGCTGCTTTTGGCTACCAAATGTCAAAATATGAAGGATGTTTCTAGATTAGCCTACAAACAAAATTGGGTCGATATCATCATCAATTTTTAATATTGTAAAATTTAAATATGAAATGAGGAATATAAAAGGATAACAATAAGTTTTTGGAGGGACTATTAGTTGATTATTGATGCACACAGCCATATTGTGGATAAAGACTGGTATCCTGATAAGTGGTGGAACGACCTGGCTAAAGCTTTTGTCGACCCCGTGAAGCACCTACTGGGCATGGAGTTAACAGCACCCCAAATAGTGGAGCAGATAATGCCCAGCTTCTATGATCCCACGGGTGAGAAGTGTCTTGCGGAGATGGACAACGCGGGTATTGACATGACCGTGATATGTGCACAAGATTATGGTCTACTTCTGGGCGATCCTAAGGTATCCATTGAGGAGCAGAACCAGATTTTTGGTGAAATTCAAAAGAAGCATCCTAAAAGATTCCTAGCCTTTTGCAGCGTAGATGCCCGGAGACCCGGTGCAGACAAACTTGTTAGGAGATGTTTTGAGGAATGGAAGATGAGTGGACTGAAGATTCACTCATCCACCGGATTCTACCCCAACAGCAAAGAAGTCTATAGACTATTAGACATCGCAAACGAGTTTAAGAAGCCAGTTCTCTTCCACACCGGACAAATCGTTGCCCCCCTCAGATCCAAGTACTGCAACCCCATGTTTCTTGACGATGTTTGCCTAGACTTTCCAGACCTCTGGATACAAGCAGCACACATGAGTTTCGGCTGGCGCTACGAATTATACCACCTAGGCTCATGTAAAACCAATCTCACAGTGGACTTCTCCGGCTGGCAGGTACTCGCCAGAACTAATTTTGCCCGGTTCTGCCACGCTCTTCGCGAATGCCTGGACGAATTCACAGCAAAAAGAGTTCTGTGGGGAACAGACAACCCCTATCTCCGAGCCGCAGTACCCGATAAAGACTGGATACAAATGATAAAAGACCTGCCAACCAAAGCCCCAGAGGGAATCACATTTACCAAAGAAGAAGTCGACGCTATGCTCGGAGGCAGCGCACAGAAAATATTCGGAATAAAATAAAAATGGAGTGATTCATATTTGAGTTTTAATTAAAGGCACGCACTCCATAATTCCTTTCTTTTCTTTTTATTTACTAGGGTAAGTTTATCCCTTTTTGTGTTTTAAATCCGTTATTCTAGAATCATTACTTGTCAATTTATTTTTGTGAGAAACCATATTCTCCCAAGGATTTTCCGAGACTATAGTATTCTCTTGAAACCGGATTCCAAGTTATGGCTTTCAGTTTTTTGAAATTAATGTTTGTAGGAGAATCCATAACTTCTTCATCTGCATCAATGTTGACTATTTCTCCAACGAAAAGGTCATGTGCGCCTAGTTTGATAATGTTTTTGACCTTGCACTCGAGGTTAACTGGGCATTCCTTTATTAACGGCGGTTTAACTTTTTTTGCTTCAACTGGTGTAAGTTTGGTTTCTTTAAACTTGTCCACTTTTTTCCCAGTTACCATTCCGCAGTAATCTGTTTCTTTCACGATATCGGCGGTAGGTATGTTTACAACGTACTCTTTGGTTTTGCTTATCAGTTGGTGGGAATAACGTGAAGGTCTTATTGAAATTCCTACTTGTGGAGGCTCTGAACATAATACACCTACCCACGCAAGCGTACAAACATTAGGCTTTCCATGCTCATCAATCGAAGTAGCCAAGATAACAGGAGTTGGATATAAAGCAATGGCAGGTTTTAACTCTTTTTTAGGCATTTAATATTTCACCTCTGAAAAAGTTTTGAAAACTATAGTAGTTTATGTCATTTATTACTATCTCAAAAGGTAATATAGCTAAAAACTAATTTTTTAAGGGTTTTTCAATTTTTTAAAATTTTTTGTCTCAAGCTGATGCGGATAGCATAGCAAAACATAACCGAGGCAACAAGTATCATTCCTAGAATTATGGATAGATATGAGTTATCGACAATTTGCGGATTCCACACTCCTCCTATACTGTAACCCACAAAAATAAAGCCACCTAGAACACCGACATAAATCCAGGAAAACTCGTAGTACACGTGCATCCAATAACTATTTTCATATTCGCGGATCCGCATTTCCGAGAGCGGAATAAATAGATCGGTTAAGAATTTTCGGTATCTATGAATCTCCTGATAGTAATGGATAGTGAAATTCACAGAATTTGTAGCATTCTTCTCTAGATAGAGTACCCACTCGCTTGTGCCATTATAATATCTTTTCGCATCCACCGTGAAGTTAGCGCTGCTAACACTGCTCACGGTGAAAACAGGATTCCTCTCAAACCAACTGGGTTGGGTAATGTTGATGTAAAAGTTCAGAGTGCCATTTGCTTCCAAATACCGTTGTCCGAAACTTACCCATCTAGGACACTTCCAGATGGTGTTCGGTTC
>NZ_JBRAKS010000228.1:0-6230 GCF_052745115.1 Candidatus Jordarchaeum sp. | reverse complement strand
GGCTTAAATTTTACAAAAATAGGAAAAAATAAATCAAAGGTGCGGAAAGTGGGATTTAAGTATAAAATTAATTATAATAATTTTTCAATTTTGAGCATTAGATTTTTGTAGAAAAGATTTTACAACTTAGGGTGTATAAATAATTTTACTTCGAACCGAATAATAGTATGAAAGTGCTTTCAAGTGGGTTCAGGTGTGAGAATTAATATTTTTTCATCTATTTTGGTAGCTCTTACGGTATCTCCTTCTTTTAGGTTGGGAGGTGCGGCTTCTTTTTTGATTTCGTGGATTTCGTAGGTTTTTAGATTCATTAGTTGGAGAGAGTCTTTGGTTATGGAGATTATGAGGTATTCTTTTGTTTCTGGTTTCCAGCCTCGTATTTCTGATTCCCATAGCTCTTTGTGTTGGACGGTTAGTCGTTCTCCGGTTTCTAGATTCTTTCCAATTAGGTTGCCTTTTTCGATTTTTTCAATTATGAGGGTTTTTTCTGGGAGTTGTACTATTTCACCTACACTGAAGGAGGGAAGTCTTACTGAGATGGAGATTTTTCCTTTCTTTTTTCCGTCTTTCATTCCGGAAAGTTTAAATGATTCTTGCAGGTTTGCCCCCATAATTTCTTTAATGGACTCTGCGATGTTTCTTGCTAATCCTACTGTGCTGACGTATGCGTCGAGGCCCTGTTTTTTCTCTTTTACCTGTGGTATATAATCTTCTTTGAATTTCTCTTGATTAAGGATAGTTTCTATTATGTTGTAAATTTGTTGCCGCTCCTCCTCGCTTATTCTTCCTCTTAAACTTCTAAATTGAAGGATGGCTTCATAGTAGCCTGTCTTTTTTCTAGTGCATATTCCGCATGGCGAGGATTCAAGATTTATGGTAATCGGTACTGTTTCACTAATGAGAATATCCTCTTTTTTTGCGGTTATTAATACAGGAATTTCGATTCTATTTTTTATTTCAATTTCTTCCTGTATTTGTGGTTGAATAGATATTTCAAAATCAGGAGAGTGTTTTATAAAGTGTGGTAAAGCTTGTTCAATTGCTTGTTCTAAGAATTCAACATTGTTGGAGCTTTCGGATTGCATCCATTTTTTTGAGAGCTTGTAGCTATAACAATTGGGACAAATTCGTATTTTGGGTTCGTTTTTAATAGTGAAAGGGGAGTGCTTCTTAAAATAACATGAAGAACAAAGATTTTCAATCAGTTTGGTCTCTGTTTTTCCACAAAGCGCACAGAATCTTTTAGCCATTAAAATATAACTCCATTGTTATGAGTCTACATAATTACCTTTTGTGCGTGAGCTACGCCTCCGATTGTAATAATTCCTTGAGGATGTATTAGTCCAGCGTTTATGGCTTTTGAAACAATTGTGTTGCCGACTATATTTACTATGGTTCCCTTGCTGATGGCCTCAATGCCCTCCTCTATTTCAACAAGTTCACCACAGTAAAATTCCTTTTTCACTTCTATTTTGAGTTTGCCCTCTCTGAAAGTCTTTCCTACTATGTCTTCATCACAGGCTGCAACCATAGTCTCATTGTTGACTTTTCGTATGTAGATGTATACTCTCATTTTAATGTGCTCCAAGTTAACTAAATTTGTTACAGCTTATAACTTTATGTTGGTTTACTGTATAGATTTGATTGATGCCTTAGCTCCACAGGCCTCGCAAACAAGGAATTGAAATCTATGTTCTCTCTCAATGTGGGTGTCTGGCTTACCGCACTCAGGACAGAGAACATAGATTTTAGTGTATCTTAATATTAAATCATCAAGGGTTTTGCTTGTAAATCGTCCTTGGAAAACCGCTCTTTGTGCCTCTATAACGCCTGCGGTTGCCAATTCACGCATAAGAAATTTCATTAGATGCGGGGGGTCTCTATTCAAGGCAAGTGCTATATCTCGATAATTTCTAATAATTGTTCTGTTGCCCTCAACGAATATAACCGATTTGGGAATATCAAATCTTTTACTTTCAAAAACTTCCGGAGGCACCTGCTGCCGTGCCCTATCTAATAGACGCTCATAGTTTTCCATAGTTTAACCACCTCAAATGTTTCAAAGCTTTCTATAAGTCTGAGGTCTTGGCTCGTATATTGTTCCATCAGACAATAATTCTACTAGACAAGAATCCAATTCTTTTTGTGATAATCTGGTCTCCCGCTTAATTGTGTCGAAGTTTACTCCTTCGCCTTCGTCCATTTCTTCTATAATCTCCAAAACCTTACCAATCTTATCGACAAACTCTTCTTCTAGCGGCTTATCCTCATCTGAGATCCCTATCTCCTCTTTTACAGAGACAGACTTGTAGCGGGGAGTGTACGACATTATTTCTAATTCTCTAACCAGTTCCCAATTGGGATCATCTACTTTTATAATTAGTTCGGGAATCAGGTAAATCTCGTTCTGATACTTTCTAACCCTACCAATGACGTCCACGATATCGCCTATCTGCACATTATTCAGTAAAGAATTCTGATTCTTCCACCCCTTAACCCTAATGGTTTCAGTACCATCATCAACTGTAATACTACCATAATCAGACTGGGAACTAACGAATTTATCAACCACGGTACCCATGACTCTGGCTCGCTGAACCTCTAATCCCGAGTTAGTTATAACGTAACGTCCATTAGGCTTTTCCACCCACCTACCACTAACCAAATCCGAAGTACGCACCTTATAAGCGGTAGCCCTTTTCCTAACAATTCCACTCAACACAACCACTCCACAAATTTCTAAGACGCTAAATCTAGAAAGGTTCAAATAAAATTAAAGCGAATCCCAGAAAAAAATTATTGTCTCATACTACGGGTGGAAACGGCGTTCAAAAAACCTGAACGCCATAAATCTTTTCTGGGTGCTCCTTATTAACTTTCCAAAGTCGCTCCTTTAAATCTTCTTGTCCTCTTAACTGGTTTACTATTTTAGGAACCGCTTTAGGTCCCAGAACTGCTCCCGGTCTCCTAGGATCATCCAAATAATCTGTTTCTAGAAGGAAACGGTCTCCCTGCCCAAGAGCCGCTTCAATATTTCTCCTCGATGCAATTATAGAGGGAAAAATTTTCTCCCTTTCACAAATTTTTATCAACGGCGGACTAAAATGTTTTATCACATTACTAGGATCTAGATTAGCCTTCCTTATCATTTGAGATAATTCAACTATTTCTTTCTCGCCCATACTCTCCGTGTGAAGCTGAACCACGCACCCACAATCTTTGGCTAATCCAAGAGCGTATAATAAAATCTCATTTGAAGCTTCCCAAACTTCTGGACTCACCGGGTAGTGAGGTCTACCAACCTCCCCGATAGCTGTTGCCATTTCTTCACTAATCCATTTTATTGCAATATCCAATCCAGCATACATCAGTTCCTTAGCCTCTCTTATTCCCATTCCTCTGTCCAGCATCTGTGTAAGCTCAGCAGGATGAACTCCTATAACACCATAAGCGTGAAGATTCAGGGTTCTAACCTTTTTAACACACTCAAAAACATGACTATAGCAGGTTTCGAAATCTGAAGTTTTTGAAACCTTGACCCCGTAGCTCCAGCTAGGTAACATGATGACGAAAACACAGGTTCCACCTGCTCTCTTAAATTCCTTACCGACTTCTAGGGGTCCGAGGCCTTTTATAGGATTAATATGCATATGATTATCCGTAGCAGGAAAGTTTTCCACTTTTACCACACTCACCAAAGACTCTAATTAAATCCCTAAAAACAAGCGTATATAATAATTAAATACTTGCCCTCTAAGTAGTTTTACCAAATGTTTAAAAAATTTTCATCCCATCGTTCTGATGACAAGAATATATGTTTCAAAATTCGAGAAATATTAAACCAGTATATACTAATTATATGTATTTTATCAAAAAATTCTTAAGAGGAGTTATTATTGCTACTTAAAGCATAATGACTAGTAGTTCGAGGTGTTGAGTTTGAGTCGAATATTGATTACTTCAGCTTTACCTTACGCTAATGGGGATCTTCACATTGGACACGTCTCAAGCACATACATTCCCGCAGATACCTATGCAAGATTTTGTAGATTAAGGGGATATGATGTAGTTTTTGTATGCGGAAGCGACGATCACGGCACACCCATCTCGGTTTCGGCGCGCGAAGCGGGGCGTACTCCCCTCGAACATGTTGATTATTATCGTGAAAGACAGTTGAATGATCTCAAAGCATTGAACATCAGCTTTGATAATTATTATAAAACCCACAGTGAAGAGAACCGAGAAATAACGGAACATTTTCTCCTAAAACTTAGAGAAAACGGCTACATTTACCAAAAAGAGGTAGAACTATTTTACTGTGAAAGGGACAAGACTTATCTACCAGACAGGATGATAAAGGGTACCTGCCCATATTGCGGTGCGGAAGATCAGTATAGCGATGCTTGCGAGATCTGTGGACGAACAATTGAGCCCGGAGAAATACATAGACCCTACTGCATTCTCTGCGGTAATCCACCAGTGACAAGGAGAGAAAACCATTTCATATTTAAGCTTAGTGCATTCTCTGACAGGCTATACGAATGGTTAACATCAAACGAGACTGGAGAAAATTTTCCCAAAGATGTGGTAAATTATGTCGTTCAGTGGATAAAATCAGGACTCCAAGACTGGGATATTACCCGTGAAGATTATTGGGGGTTCAAACTGCCATATGCGGACGCGAAGGAAAACCAGTATGTCTACGTCTGGTTTGACGCCCCAATAGGATATATAGCTTCTACAATTAATTTGGGTGAAAAGAAAGGATTCAACTGGGAGGACTACTGGAAGAGAGACGACTCTCTTATTACCCATTTCATTGGAAAGGATATAGTTTATCATCATTTCCTTTTCTGGCCAGCGGTACTTATGGGCACTGAAGAAATAACACTACCAAGAAAATACGTTGTGAACGGATACTTAACTCTTGAAGGCCAAAAAATGAGTAAAAGTCGAAACTGGCTAATACCCCTAAACTATATTTTAAAAAAATACCCGGCGGATTACGTAAGGTTTTACCTAGCGTTTAAAGCAGATAACTCAATCAGAGATAATAATTTTGGCTGGGAAGAGTTCCAGGAAAGAATAAACGGAGACCTAGTTGACAACATTGGAAATTTGGTGCACCGAATTCTACACTTTATTAACAACCGTTACGACAGTAAAATTCCTGAGCCCTCGGATTTTGATGACCTTGACAGGGAATTCATCCAGCTAATTAGCTCAGTTACTGATGAATTGGCCAAATACTACGAACAATGCGACCTAGCAAAAGCCATTAAACGAATAATTGAATCCTTCAAATTCGCCAACAGTTACTTCTCAACCAAAGAACCATGGAAAACCATAAAGAAAAAACCAGAAGAAGCAAAAACAACACTCTACCTCTGCGCCAATTTCCTATGCTCAGCAGTCATTCATCTCAGCCCAATAATACCTCAATCTGCAGAAAAATTGCAGAAATATCTGAACACTGAACCAAATACATGGAACTCTGCAAAAGAGTTAAAATTGAAGCCCGGACACGAGATATTGAAAGCAGAGCCTCTTTTCGAAAAAATTCCTAAAGAAGAAGTTGATAATGAAATTGAGACATTAAGGCAACAAACAAAAATAACTGAAAGGAAGGAAGAAATAAAAATCGACGAATTCAACAAACTCGACATAAGAATAGGAGAAATAGTTTCCGCAAAACAGCTCAAAGAAGACTTAATCCAGATAACTGTTAAAACCGAACCTAACAAACAACTAAACATAGTAGGCAAACTCGGAGGAAACTACAAACCCCAAGAACTAAAGGGCAAGAAAGTAACCGTGCTAACAAATCTAAAACCCAAAAAGATTCAAGGAACGCTATCAGAAGGCATGCTTCTAGCCGCCATAGACAGAGAAAAAATCTCTTTACTAGTACCAGATAAGGATGTCGAAACAGGAAGCAAAGTCGGATAACTGGAAACCGTTGTCCGAAACTTACCCATCTAGGACACTTCCAGACGATAGATTCGCAGAATCTTTGTAACGTTTTTCTTCGGTTATTAGCCTAATAATTTATGGTTTTATCGTTGTTTCTCATTAATTTTTAAGGTTTAAACACGTTGGAGCGAAAAAAGACCGGGAAACAGGTTTGAAAACACAGGAAAAAGCCCCAAAAAAAGGCAGATTTTGCGAATCTATCGCCAGATGGTGTTCGGTTCCTGCTTCATAGGGGAGCACCTGCCTTGGGGCATGAA
>NZ_JBRAKS010000227.1:0-6246 GCF_052745115.1 Candidatus Jordarchaeum sp. | reverse complement strand
AACTTGTTGAGCAAAATACAAGCATATACTTCCCGTATACGGTAAAAAATGGAAACTACGAATTTTAACTTCTTACTAGACCAAGAAAAGGAATAGCAACCGCCCCAGTCACCTTCGCAAGCAGTACCACTCCAGTAGAAAATTAATGCACTAATTAATCGGAAAAAATTTATTGGGAGGTTACATTTTATAACTTAGTTTAATCAGGGGAATATGTTTATGGAGGATATGAAATGAAAAAGGCAATAGTAATCTATGATACGATATATGGTAATACTGAGAAGGTGGCGAAGGCATTAGCATCTGGAATGAGTGAACAGGGAGTTCAGGCTGATAGTATCGGTGTAGGAAAAGTCGATATTAACAGATTAAAAGAATATGATTTGTTGGCGATAGGTGGTCCAACACATGCATTCGGAATATCTAAACCGATGAAAGGCTTTCTAAAAAAACTGAAAAACGTGGAGGAGGTTAAGGGTAAAAAGGCTTTTGCCTTTGATACCAGAATGAAGATTCGAATTGCCGGAAGTGCGGCTAAAAAAATCGAAAAAGAGTTGAAGAAGCTCCGAATGAACATTGCCAGATCAAGTTCCTCGGCTATTGTTTTGGGAAGTGAGGGGCCACTTGAAGAGGGCACAGAGGATAAGTTTAAACAGATTGCAGGTGAGATTGTAAAGTTAATATAACTGAATGAGTTTATTATAATTATTTCAATAGGATTAGGCTACACTTTTAATTTTAAAGCGTGAATTGAAAAGGAATTTGAAGTTTAACTCGAGAGAAGGTGATTCTTTTGGGGTTCCCTGAGCGAAAAAATAAATCAAATACTAGCAACAGGTGACGCAGTTAAGCTCTTAGAGTGGGATAAAAATTTTGGTTCATACACATGAAAATATACCTGCGGTAATCACTAAAGCGGAGGGCATCACGCTTGTCGATGCTCATGGAAATGAATTTCTGGATTTCTTAGCGGGAACCACCTGTGTTAATATAGGCTATGGAAATCGTGAAGTTATAGAATTTATTGAAAAGCAGCTAGAGGCAACAGCTGGCCTAATTGGTTTGGCATTAAATCCTTCCTCCGCTAAGCTAATGAGGGTACTAGCAGAGATAGCACCAAAGGGTTTGAGTAAATCCCTTATGATTAGTGGAGGTTCTGAAGCTAATGAAATGGCTCTAAAAATAGCCAGAAGATGCACAAAGAAATTCAAAATCGTCACAAGATGGGGCGGTTATCATGGAAACACGGCTGCTGCTTTGAGTGCGAGTGGCGTTCTTAATTATAAAATGGACTTTGACCCGTTATTACCCGGCTTCATCCATGTTCCTCCACCAAGAGAAGACGTGCTGGGACAGCGTTGGTGGAAGCTTTATAGTTGACCCTTTGGGCAACTATCTCGCAGGTCCAGAGTTGAGAAAGGAAACCATCCTTTATGCAGATATTGACATGTCAACCAGAGCAATAACAAAAATCGTCTTTGACGCTGTAGGCCACTATACTCGGTGGGACATATTATCACTAAATATTAATGACCAGCCATACCAACCTCTAAGACGTGTTAAGCTGCACGAGCAGAGGAGAATTGAAGTAGACGTGGAGAAACTTGAGAAAATCGCCGAAAAATTAGATTTAACCGTAGAGAAGGTTGAATCCGTTATAAAAGAATTGGAGAAAATCGAAAAGTAATAAATGGGTCCAGCATTTCTTAGGTTTTTGCGGAAAAGTGGAAAAGTGGGAAAGCCCTTATACGGGTGAAAAATCCTACGAACCTAAGAACAGCTGGTCTCGAATTTTTTTTATGAAAATATTTTTATACAACTTCGCCTAAACGATATGTATAATAATACATATCGAATTGATAGGAAATTAAAACTTGAAAAGTCTGATACTTCCAAAGGTCTTCTTCTCTTTTAAGTAGACCACTCTGATACCGGAAAAATTTAGGGAATAAACATGAGCGACGATTTAAAACTGTCCAGAGGAGTCGGCGTAAAAATTCTAGCCGTAATTTTAATCACTGGTATAATACTGGGAGGTACTGCTCTATACTACGGATGGTACGTTCCACAGAGAGAACAGCAGCAACAAAATGTTTTGAGCTGGTTTGGTTTGCCAACGGGGAACGTTAACATTCTCTGTGCAGGAAGCTTATCCAAGGTTTTGACCAAAGCGGCCCAGCAGTTTGAGGCAAAACATCCTGGAATTACTATTTTCATTTCCGCCCACGGGTCGCTGGAGTGCATTAACCTTCTAAAACAGGGCATGCAGTGCGATATAATATTTGTTTCCGATTTCAAGGTAATCAAAAACAACCTGTATCTGGTTCCCTTACCGTCGAATCCCTCCATAAATTATGCCGATTGGTGGGTAGACTTTGTAAGAAACCAAATCGTCATCGCCTACAATCCAACGACCACAGTGGGCCAATTAATAACAGACACCAACTGGTACACAATCCTAACCGCAGGGCAAGGTAAATGGGCGCGAGCTAACCCCGACGCCGACCCGTGTGGTTATCGAACACTTATTGCTCTAAACATAAGCGACACCTACTATCCAGATCATTCAGATGAATATCCTAATTATCCCCTAGGCGGCGTACTAAATTATGTGACGAATCCCGGTTGTCCAAATGTGGTGGTGGCGGCTAAGGAGTCTGATATAATGGGACCCTTGCAGGCAGGGCAGTACGATGCGGGGTTCACTTATCTTAGTCTTGCGATTCAGTTTGGTTTACCATATATTGAACTTCCAGCTAATGTTAGTCTAGGTGATGCGTCACCGGAATACGATGACTGGTATTCTTTGTGGTCAATTACTACTCCTGCAAAAACCTACTGGGGCTCGGCTATTAAGTACGCTGCATCGATTCCGAACACCGTCAAAAATGTTTACTGGGCTATTGAGTTTCTGAGGTTCATGTTATCACCTGAGGGACAGGCTATACTGGCTAATGGTGGACAGCCACCAGTTAATCCACCAGTGGCGGAGGGCAATATTGCAAAAATTCCTAGTCAAATATTAAGTCTCTGTACCTACTAATCAAACCCAATTTAAGGAATGTGGAAAAAAAGTTAGAGGGTGACATCAATGGTTAGTTGGAGTAAGCTGAGTATTTACACCGTCGCTATTTTTGTTTCGGGGATAACTTTTTTCATAATTTTTTTCTTATCGCCTTTAGGAGCTCTAGTGTATTCTACGATAAATCCATTTTATGCTGACCCGGCTTTTTTCCAGAGAGTTTATAATATTTATTTAAGTTTGGGTCCGGTGGAGGCTTTTAAGGAGTTTATGAGCATGGTGGGGAACCCGATTATCAATTCGTTGCAGAGTGATATCATCGTTAGTGCGATTCAGGTGAGTTTGATCACCACGGCTTTTTCGAGTGTTGTGTGTATCGCTTTTGGTATGCCTTTGGCTTATATTCTGTCTAGATACAATTTTTGGGGTAAGAATGTTCTTGATACTGCAGTGGATTTGCCTATGGTTCTTCCCCCTACAGTTGCAGGAATCAGTCTCATTTTGTTCCTGGGTCCTAATACGCCTCTGGGGAGCTTCCTTAACAATAATGGCATTGAGATAATTTTTACGTGGAGGGCCATCATCTTGGCGCAAATTTTTGTTTCTGCTCCATTTTTCATAAGATCTGCTTCCACAGCCTTTTCGGGGGTTCCCAAAAATCTTGAACTTGCGGCTAAAAACTTGGGTGCGTCTCCGATTAGAACCTTTTACACCATTACACTACCTCTTTCGGGAAGAGGGGTTTTTGCAGGTTGGGCAATGATGTGGGCCCGGGCGATGGGAGAATTCGGAGCGACGATAATGGTTTCCAACAATGTGCCGGGTCAGAGCTACACCCTCACAACCGCTATCTACTGGCAGTTTTGGGCTGGTGGACTATTCCAGAGTATTTCAGCCGCAGTTGTTTTGTTAATTATTGCGTTTGTGGTTTTGGTCTCTGTCCGCATACTAATGGGTAGGGGCTGAATTAAAAAATGGCGTTCTTAAAGATAGAAGGAATAAGTAAAACCTTCAGAGAACCAGTAAACTTGAGAGAGAGGCTTTGTGGTTTAAAGAGGGAAAACCCGGTTTTGAGAGAAATAAGTTTTGAGGTGGAAAAGGGCGAGTTACTGGTCATACTGGGTTCCACCGGCTGTGGAAAAAGCACCCTTCTAAACATAATTTGTGGTCTAATCCCACAGGATTCGGGACACTTATACTTGGATGGAGAATGTATAGATAATCTTCCTCCAAATAAGAGGGAGGTTTGCTTGGTTTTTCAAGACTTCTCTCTTTTTCCACACCTGAACGTGGCGGACAATATCGCTTACGGTTTATTAACGCGTAAAATAAAAAAAGAAATAATAGTTGAGCGTGTCAAAGAGATTTTGAAAAAGTTAGATTTATATCAGGTAAGGTATCGCAAGCCAGAAACCTTGAGTGGTGGGGAGAAGCAAAGGGTGGCGCTTGCCAGAGCCTTGGTCGTTCAGCCCAAGCTTCTGCTTTTTGATGAGCCTCTGAGCAACTTGGATGTCAACGTTAGAAAGAGTGTGAGAAGCGAAATTTTGAGAATCCAGAAGGAGTATGATCTGACCACTATCTACGTAACCCACGACCAATATGAGGCTAGAGCCCTAGCTAACCGCGTGGCCATAATACATGAAGGTAAAATAGAGCAGATAGGAAAGCCAGAGGACATCTTTTACAAGCCTGAAACCGAATTTGTTGCTTCTTTCACCGAGGCCGAAAACATCCTTGAGGGTAGAGTCTTGGAGAACCGTCCCCACGAGGGACTCTCAGAGGTAATTGTGGGTGACGTCAGAATTAGCACTCCGTTTGACTCAAACCTGCAGATAAATCAAGAGGTGAAATTGATGGTAAGACCTGAAGACATTATTATCGCCAAGACGAAACCAGTAACAAGTGCACGTAACGTCTTAGAAGGAAAGGTATCCAATATTTCACATCACGGCTCTCTCTTTAAGCTAGAAATAAACGTAAATGGGGTACCCGTAAAGTGTTTAATTTCAAGAATTTCGCTAGAAGAATTCGGAATCAGCCAAGGATCAAATTTGTATGTGGTGTTTAAATCTTCAGCAGTTCACATTATTAAATGAAAATTGTTAGACAGAAGGAATGCTTTTACAAGAGCATACATTACATTTTTTCAGCAATAGTTTTCCCAGTTCTAAGCAGTGCTGTTTCAAAGCATATAAAGAATTTTTTAAGAAGAAATTATTATGATCTCTTTCTCAGTTAGTACGAAGTCTACGGGAATATCGTGTTCCTGTGCGAGTTGAGAGAAGTCTTCGAAAACCTGTAGGGAGTGAACCAGAGTTCCAGACAAGATATTTGGATTTCTATCTTTTAAATAAGCTAGCTCTTTATCACCATAGCCTGAACCCTTTCCTATACGGTTACCCTTCAAATCAACTGCTACACTTCCTACCACCGCTATATCCACTCTTCTGGTTAAAAGTTCACCACTCCTGATTAGATCCCTAATGGTCACATTTGCGCGAGTTCCCGGTTTCATCATTTTAAAACTCTTCATATGAGGAGTAGAGTAAGCTAAAATCTTACCGTCTGCCAGAACTAAGCGTCTGAGGGGTATAAGAACTCCATCCGGCGGGGAGAAGATACACTCTGCTTTTCTGTACTCATCTAGTTTTCTAATTTGCTTACTTGCCTCTACCGCACCTACGAAATTCGGTATCCTACCATGTGGTGGATAAGGAAAGGCGGCTACTTTCTTTTTAATAATAAGGTTCCATACGTAGTCTCTGAGTTCCATCTTACTTTTCCACATTTAGAGAAATCCTCCAAAACACTTCAACTGCTTTGTTAATATTATTGAAGTCAGCTTTTATATGATATTAGCCTGTTTGTCCGGAATATTGATCGGAAAGCAATATTGTTTAAAAAAAGAAAAATCAAAAAATGTCAGTAAAATATTATAAAAAATATTAACTCTACAATTTTAAACCTGTTTTGTTAGCGTGTTTTGTTGCTACCTGTTTTTCCCTAATTTTTTTCTTTTAAGTGATATTAAACGGGTTTCAACTTACATGGGTCTTCGTAGGTATGTGTCAGCATACCTGTCGTAGGCGATGTAAGTCTGGGGCTTCACCGCTTCACACAGCGGCCTCACGGGTTCATTGGCTGCCTTCTGCTTCGCCCCGGTCAGGATGTACCCACCCGCAATCGCTGGCTGGATGTCGCCGTTCCGCCGTCGTTTTGCGGGG
>NZ_JBRAKS010000226.1:0-6276 GCF_052745115.1 Candidatus Jordarchaeum sp. | reverse complement strand
ACAATTATTCTTTTCGAACTATCCCAA
Source organism: Candidatus Jordarchaeum sp. (assembly GCF_052745115.1). Lineage (NCBI taxonomy): Archaea > Promethearchaeati > Candidatus Jordarchaeia > Candidatus Jordarchaeales > Candidatus Jordarchaeaceae > Candidatus Jordarchaeum > Candidatus Jordarchaeum sp. The sequence continues at coordinate 6,249 of NZ_JBRAKS010000226.1, read as the reverse complement.
CAACCCACATACTTAAGGCGCCTTCTCTAATAAAATGACCTAATAACTTAAATACCGCAAAACTTTGGAAAAAAGTTTAAATACCAACGGATTCATCGTTAAACGCAAATATAACGGTAAAGGTGCAAATCTATGGATCCTATGATTATGCTCGTAATAATACTAATCTTCGTAGGAATAGTGGTAGGATTCGCTAATGGTTTCTATGGAGTCGGCGGCTGCTTTCTAATGGTTCCTTTCATGCACTTTCTCTTCATCGGCATGGGTGTACCAGCAGACCTCGCCATCAAGCTAGCCTTCGGCACAAATATGCTGGTGGTCGCACCCACAGCATTCTTCGGAGCCTGGCGCTATCGAAAGGAGATTAAAAAGGCATTCCCAACAAGGAGAGCGCTAATACTCACGCTTGGCGCGGCTATAGGCGGTGCTATAGGAAGCTCTTTTGCTCTACTGACTCCTGGTGAATTCTTGAAGATCATCTTCGGCGTCTTTTGCATAGTAGGTGCTTATCGCTTTATGACCGCCAAACCCAAGCCAATCCAAGTTCTCCCAGAGGAGTTTAGCAAGAAACAATATTTCTTGTCAGGCATCGCAGGTGGTGGAACTGCACACTACTTGGGCATTGGTGGGGGTCTGGTCTACCTGCTAATTCTAAACTGGTATCTGTCAATTCCTATACACCTCAGTGTGGCGGTCTCCCTCGCAACAATGACAGTTAGCTCCGGAGTAGGTGCCACCGTGTTTGGTACGCTGGGTTCACTGTTTCCGCATTCGTCCCTAATTTTTATTGGTGGATTTTCCATCAACACACCGTTAACCCTATACTTACTCTACAAAATGGGATTCATCTACGTGTACCAGCTCTACTACCTAAGCTACCTTGGGATTATACCTAGTTTCATAAACACATTCCTTCTGAGCCCGTTCCCACCATTCACTGTGGGTTACGTCAATCTTCTGGCGTTTGTGGCTCTGGTCGTAACAAGCGTTCCTTTCTCAATGTTAGGTGCATGGGCTTCAGTGAGAGTTTCACCTAGAAAACTCAGCATACTATTAGCCATAACTTACATCTACGTTGGACTGAAACTATTAGGAGTCTTCGCATATCTGGGATTACCCATCTGATAATAGTGAATCTTCAATTACCAATATTTTTCTTTTCTTATGCGATATTTTCTTTAATATTTAAATTTCATAGAAAGAATTAATCTAGCAATGTTAAATTTCGGATTAACTTCTGTTACCTACCTTGAGCTTTTAAAGCTCAGGCGAACTGGTCTTCGTGTTTTAGTAAAGAAAGATAATTACATATAACCCACAAATAGGAAAAGTCGAATTTAACATTTACAAATTAACAGCCTAACCAAAAATAGGTGTGTTGGGCAAAGTGGTACCAAAGTTGTGTTGCCAGGTCCGCCAAGAAAAATTAGATGTGTAGGTTCTTTGGAATAAGAAAAGAAATTCGTTTACACATATTTTTACCAATTTATTATGAATCATAGGTTTTTGTAAAGTTCGTCTACTATTTTTATGGTTTCTTCGGCGATTTTCTCTGCTAATTTGTATCCTGCATCACCTAAATCTTCTCTGGAATTGGGAATTAAATCCGGGTATTTTTTAATTATTTCTTTTACCCGAACAGTTGCTGCAACGGGACCACTATAACTCTCTACTGCAATTTTAGCACATTCTTCTTCACAACCTTCAATTGTGATCGTTGGGTGAGTCTTTGCGAATTTTCTTTCTTCGTTTCCACCAAATCTTTCTAGTCCTCCAGCCATGAACAGCGGCTGACATAAAATTATAGTATTTTCTGGTCTTAGCTTTTCAACTACTATTCGGGCAGCAGCTCGGGATAAGGTGCCTTCAACTAATTTTTCTCCGCTGCAAGCAATAATCCCAATTTTCTGTTTTATAGGCACTAAGAATCACCTTTTTTTCCTTCAAGCAATTCATTAACTTTTTTATTGATTTTTTCTGCAAGTTTCCGGGACAGTTTTTTTGCATTCTCCCCTAATGGATTAAAACTTCTTTCCGGTTTTAAGTCTCGGTTTTCTTTTAATATGTCCGTTGTTATGAAATGGGCATCGATTGACCCTATAGCTTCCAAAACATCATAATACGCACATTTAAGGGGGCAGCCATCGATCACAATGACTTTGTTTGATTTTAATTCCTCAATCACCTCTTTTTTGCCTTTTACAATTAGTGGAAGACATTCAATATCAGAGCGGCCCTTAGCTAACTCGTTTATTACTATGTATGCCGCTTCTCTGCCTATACTACCAAAAACTTTGCCAATCCCACTGCAGGGAAGTATGTAGACTACTTCTTTTGGTAAATTGGATCCACTCCCTTTTATTTCATACGTTTTCGTTCTTCTTCGATTTTCTTTTTCATATACTCGAAATAAGCGGGTCCATCCATTAGCAATTCTTTGTCTTCCTCAAAATTTTTTAATTCTACTTCTATAAACCATCCTTTACCATAAGGATCCTTATTTAATAGTTCAGGTGCTTGTTCCAATTGTTTATTCACAGCAACAACTTTTCCTGACGCGGGAGTAATTAACTGAAGAACGATTTTAATGGACTCAAAAGTTCCCACATCATCGAATTGTTCGAATTCTAAACCAATTTCAGGAAATTCGACAAAAATTATGTCGCTTGCCATATTTTGAAGAAAATCAGAAATACCCATGAAAGCTTTTTTACCTTCAAGTTTTACCCAACAATCATTTTCATTAAAATAATAACCCGACTTCGGAACTCTAAAATGGAATTTATCCACAACGGTTTCGAAATATTCAATTTCGCCTAACTCTCGAACCTCAGCAAACCCCTCCTCTGATTCTTTTAAATAATCCAAAATTTCTGACGCTACAGACTCAGCTAACTTTTGCCCTTCCTCATTTAAAATAAGAGATGCCCCGGGCTTCAATTTGTATTTCTTAACCATATCTGGTGTAAAAATTTTTTTACTTGGCCTTAAGGACCTTTCATCGATTAACTTAGTTGCACAGCGAGTCATACACCCATCAATCACGATTATATCAGATTCTCTCAAGAGTTCTTCGTATTTTTCATCCCCAGAATTTAAGAGAACGGGACATATTAGCTCAATGTCGGGATTCTTTTCTATTAATTTTAAAGCAACGTCTCTAGCAACTACACCCAAAGATTTATCAAGGCCGTTGCAGGGCAAAACACAAACCTTTTTACCCATCAGGAATTCACCTCGATTCACTATCCTTTCTTAATTCTTTAATTAGTTTAGTAATTTCCTTTTTATCGGGAAAAGAAAGGGCGTCTACCGCACAGGTTTTAGCGCAAGCCCGGCAAAAAACCACACAATTGTATGAGTTTTTAACTATCAGTTTTTTTTCCTCGTTTTCTCCCCGTTCATAAACATTATGGGGACAAAATTTATCGCATTCCATACAGAAATTGCACTTATTATAGTCGATTGTGGGGAACCAAGGAATTTTTTTTCTGGGAACACCCATAAAAGTTTCTTGTTCTGCGTCATACTCCTTACTCATTTTTTTCGCCCTCCTTTTCTTCATGTTCTTCTAGCGTTTTTTCAACTAATTCCACAGCTTGATCCGTTGTCATTTCTCTTATATCAAGGGGTATGAGGTCTTTGTTTACATCCAGACCCGCTTTTTTAAAAGCATCACGAAACAATTTATACTGCATATTGGGAGCACAACCCGCTACCAGATATCTTCGTCCGGGACGCAGAAAATCTTCTAGAAAGCGGTCTCCATCTTCTTCACAAAGCTGTGGATGGATAAACGCATATTCTACGGGGAGTTCTACTCGCACTCGGTTGATAAAGTCCCAAATGTCCATTTTCGCAAATCCCGGGCATTTACCAGTGCATACACACATTAAGACACCGATGTCTTTTTCATCACTCATTTTAGATTCCCACCTTTTTTGCAATGTTTACTAAAAATTTTAATGTTCCAAATGAATTTGCCTTTATAATCCTCGAATAAAGTTCTCATTAACATAGGGACGAGGGATTAGTGAAATATAAATATATCGATTAATGGCAATATTATAATAAAAAATACATGAGTATAAAATATATCTATAACCCTTACATTTAAGCATTTTTGTAATTTTGGTATAGTAAATGTTGGTGTATAGTTGGTTCAAAAATAATCTTTAAATACCGTTTATAGTGTCTATAATAGTTGTTTCTTTTTACAAAAGGAGAAAAAATGGTAGTTAATTTTTCAATATTGATATATTGTCATAAAACGATAAATTTAAATACTTCATTAAAGTTGTACCATAGGCGGAAAGTCAATTCCGCACACGCCTTCAACGCGAAGAAAGAAATCTTAAGGTAATGAAAATCTTTGGCGCAATTCCAAAGAAAAGGGTGCAGAAAAGCACGCATACGCTTTGCATCTTACAGAACATGTGAAAAAAGGTTCATAATACAGTCAGGAAGGAAATGAAAATTGACTAAAAAAGTTGTGGTGCTACCCTGCAGTGGTGTTGGAAAGGTTTACGGAACAATTTCACGCGAAGCAGCCTACAAAGCCGTCGAGCAGCTTAAACCGGAAAAAACATCGATCACCTGCTTGCCACTACTAGTGGTGGGAGATGAAGACGCAGAAAGGATGGTTCAGGAGAATCCTTGTATTGTCATAAACGGTTGTCCATCCGGCTGCGCAGAGTTAGCAACCAAAAATGCCGGTGGAAATGTGGTTCAGATAATTGACGTAACTAAAATGCTGAAGGAAAACAGGGATTTAAAACCCAATCAGATGACCATAAGAGAACTTGACCCAAAGGGAAAAAGGTTAGCGGAGATAATAGCGGAAAAAATCAGCCGAGAAGTGGATAGAATATTAGACTCAGAAGAAGAAGGAGGTTGAAACAATATTGTTTATTCCAATGGTAGGAGTGGTTCCTTGTAGTGGTGAGGAAATACCCGAAGGAACTGTTGCGAGGATTGCTGCACGCATCGTTTTAGAGAAGTTAAGACCCAACCAAACCATGACTATCTGCTTACCACTCTACCTTGCTGGCGGAAAAGATGAGCAGGAGTTTGTCAAGAGACAACCCACAATAGTCATAGATGGCTGCGACAAGAGATGCGCTGAAAAAAGTATTAGAAAAAACGGTGGAAACTTAGCCGCAGTGATTCAGGTTCCCGAAATAATGAATGGGTGTAAACTTAAAGCGAAGTCCAGAGCCAAACTAGACGAGGAAGGCGAAAAACTAGCTCAAATAGTTGCAGAAAAAATCGCAGAAGAGGTAGACAGAGTACTCGAAGAAATGAAACAGAAAAGCGAACAAGAAGAATAAAAATTATCAAAAATCAATAATGAGCTGTTTCTTAACTCATTTAATTTTATTCTAGCAGAAAAATTTTGCGAAAAAATCTGCAAGATGAATGGTGATCTCAAGTTAAGTAAAAATGTGAATATGAATTTAAAGGAGGTAAAAAACATGGAAGTAAAAGAAGGCAAGACCGTTATTTATGCTTGCTTTGGTGGTTTTTCCAATACAGGCATTACCACCGCTTTAGCCAGCATGGATGCGGTAAAAGAGGTTGGATTAGACAAGGTATGCATAGGTTGCTTGGGTGGATTGCCAGTAAACGTAAAGTCAGTATACGAAAACACGGATAAAGCGAAGAAAATCATTACCGTTGATGGCTGTCCAATGGAGTGCTCAAGAAAAACAGTGGAGAATGCAGGATACCAAATAGCGAAAAGCATTGTACTGGCGAGAGATATTGGAATGAAGAAAAAGTCATTATATGAAGGAGACGAGAAAAGTCTGACAGACAATGTTGATGACGAGGAAGTCAAGAAAGCAAAAGAATTAATTGTTAAGGCAATATTAGAGGAATGAAAACCAGGGAGAAGTAGAGTCATACCCCACGCACTTATGTTTGCTTACCTCGAATGTTGTAGTATATTCTCTTGGTAATAACCAAAAGAGTAACGGACTGCATAGGACAGGAAAAAGGGTAAATGATTAATTGTTTAAACCATTAGGAATAAGTTTAACAGTAGTAACACAAAAAGAGTAAGGGATTCGTACGTGGACGCCCAGCCATTTTTCAATACTCCAAAAACATGTTTTACCTTTTCTTTTTTATATTTACTTTATGCAGCATTTCTAAAATTAGTTATTTACTAAGTTTATTATTTTTGTGATCCTTTTTGACACTCCCCTCGACTAAAGTCGGGGGATTCTTGCTTCTGGCTCAACGCCT
>NZ_JBRAKS010000225.1:0-6293 GCF_052745115.1 Candidatus Jordarchaeum sp. | reverse complement strand
TATCTGGGGGGCGGCTATTGCTCTCCCAGCACCGTATCTTTTTCGGAAATCCATCAGAGTATCATGCAAATCCTCTATCATAGGTTTAAGCTCTTCCAATTCTTCATTTCTAATTTCCTCAGATACTTCATATAGTTTTGGATTTCCCAGGAGTAAAACTTCTTTAACAGGTATTTATTTTATCTCTCCCCTTTCAAGTCTATTTTTTGTTTAATGGGCATGCTTTCAGACACTCAAAACAGGAGTAACAACTATGGTCATCGACGCCCACGGTATTCATTAATGTTTCAAATGAGAATTTCTCCTTCCAAGATTGGTCTCCGCGTAAATGTGACAAAAGGGGATTGAAATTTGCGTAACTCATACACGTACTATGATTAACTTTTCCTGTTTTCTCTATGGCTTTAACAGGGCAGACATCTATGCATTCGAAGCAGTCTGGTGGACAGATTTTGCCGCTTAGTTTTTCGGAAGGTTCCAACTGCATTGTGGTAACCACACCGCCTAATAGAATTCTGGTACCGTAGGTGGGATTAGCGAGTAGTCCACATTTTGTAAGTTTACCTAAGCCTGCCTGCTCCGCCCAGTAAACCAGAGGCATAAGTCCCCAAAACTCTCGGTTCACTATCCTCCAAGGATAACATCCATAAATTGGAAAGGTTGGATAATCCTTCTCTTCTAAAATTATACAAAGTTTGCTTGATGCCGTGTCGAGGGTCCTATACAGCATGTTACAATAACGTCAGTATAAGGCAAGACTATTTTCTTTAGCATATATGATTCCTTTTGGAATGGGCACCCCGTAACAGATAATCGATTTGGCACCCTCCAGTAAAGCTTGGGGAGAAAATTCTACTGGTACTGAGGGGAGCTTGACCACCGCAGCAACACCGTATATTGGAAAACCGTCCCTGCTGAGCAAATCTCTAATCTCCACTTCAATACCCTTTCCCAACATTCCAACATCCTCTCATTCCAACAATTATGGAAATGCTTCAAAAAACTATTTTATTATTCCGTAAATTGCACTCTTCTGACAAATAAATATTACACATGGGATTAGCATTCATTTACCCTTTTCCTACGCCTTCGAAGAAGACTGGCCAAAACGGGTCTTGCTCTGGTATTTCTAACGGTACCTTGCTTCCGTAGAGCCTTTTCATTATTCTTGTTCTGGGGTTGCTTGTAACTTTTCTATGATGGACGCGTTTACGCTCACTTCTTTTAGCTTTTTGATTATTTGTTTGGAGGAACTAGCTTAGGAAAAGATTTGAGTTAAACTTATATTTTGGTATTGCCTCAACTTTATAATCACACTCACAGTTCGAGTATCATGGTGTCTGAATAGGTAATTATGTAGACGCTATGGAAGGATAGGTCCAAGTTGCTGAAATCCTGTTGTAGCAATAGTTTGTGGACTGATTTGAGATTCATCGTAGAGTGTGAAGGTAGCAAGAATGGAGTTGTGTAATATTCTGTTTCAGCTGAGATTTCCCCTACAACTAGTGTCGGTGTTTCTAGAGTTTAAGGTTTGCTTCGGAGAATGTTTAGAAGGTGAGCGGGATGAGGGCAGTCAAGGGTATATACAGTACTGGAAGAAGTGTTCTGTCACTGGGTTACTTCAGGGAGGCTCTGATAGCTTTTTCCTTCAATGTTGGAGGGATTATTGCTGGCTTCATGGTGGCTTATCAGTTTGATGTGTTTCAGCTTTCTAAATGGGCTTTGGCTATTTATCCCGAAATCTTGACTGTCAGGGGTTTGATAAGTGGTTTGCTCAGTGGACGTTTAGGCACCGCTTTGCATGTAGGTACAGTACATCCAAGGCTTTTTGGGAACACCAAGAATTTTTACTTGCTTTTCAAATCTGTGATAGTTTTAACTCTGCTGGCGAGCTTTGTGATAAGTTTGGTGTCCGTATTTTTTGGGAGTTTTTTCTGGGGGATAACTTTGGGGGACTTTCCAGATATTCTGGTGGTTGTGTCTTCCACCATGTTTTTGGGTTTGGCTTTGACCCTGGTTACGGCTCAGGTTTCATTTATTTCCTTTAAAAAGGGATTAGATCCAGATGTTATTACTTATCCTGTGATGTCGACGGTGGCAGACATAGCCATTACCCTGTGCTACGTTTTCACGCTTAACCTGTTCTTTCTATCAGGCTCCCTAGGCAGATTCGCGACTATTCTACTTGGAATCTTGTTATTGTTTTTATCCTTAGCTGTTTTACCAAATAGTGTCCGAGAGCCGGATTTTATAAAAACAATTAGGGAGTCTTTTTTAACCCTGTTGTTTGTAGCATTTATCGTGAACGTAACCGGCACAATTTTAAGGGGGATTGAGGAAACCGTGGGTAGCAGATTAGAAATTTACACGGTCTATCCCGCCATAATCGACACCGTGGGCGACGTAGGCTCGGTTGTCGGTTCTACTGCCACAACAAGGCTTTTTCTGGGTTTCATTGAACCCTCACTCTCCAGTATAAGAAACCATGCCAAAAGGATTTTTTCAACATGGTTGGCTTCAATAATCATGTTCCTCTCCTACGTCCTCTTATCACTAGTTATACATGGCATCTTAACACTGCCTGAATTTTTAATACTCTCCATCCTACTCCTCCTCACAAACATACTCGCAGTACCTGTAATAATTCTAATATCTTACGCCATCGCCATTCTAACTTTTAAGAAGGGATGGGACCCAGACAATTTCGTCATTCCCATTCAATCCTCACTCGCAGACAGCATAACTACCCTCGCCCTATTCATCTCCCTACTCTTGATAGAATTAATTTAAAATGAAAAATTGCGTTAGAAACGGGAATCATCCATGATTTTATTTACAATCCGAGATTACTAAAACTGGGCTAGTGAATTGAAAAATCTTGAAAACCGAGGGAAATAATGCCCTTTACCGTAATTAAATTATCTTCAAAGTAACTTATTTAATTGATAGAATTTTCTCCAAAATAAATTTAAACTATAAACCAGACTTAAAATTCATCAAGCTACTAAAATAAAATAAATGATTAAAAAAATGCACAAGAAGGCAACCGACAATGCTTCTACTTCTAATAAATTAACATGTTTAATATTTATTTAGTGTAATTTTATAGTCTGTATTATTCTTTCACCGAAAATAAAGCAGTTACAGAAAAAACTTTTGAACAAATATTTTATGGGATTGAGACTAGTTTACCCTTTTTCTACCCCTTCGAAGAAGACTGGCCAGAATGGGTCTTGCTCCGGTATTTCTAATGGAACCTTGCTTCCGTCGAGCCTTTTCATTATTCTTGTCTTGGAGTCGCTTGTTACTTTGCCTATGATGGATGCGTTTATACCTACTTCTTTCAGTTTTTTGATGATTTGTTTGGAGTGGGTTGGTTTCGCAGTGATGAGTAGGGAGCCTTCAGCGATTGCCGCGACTGGATCAATGCTGAATGCCTCACAAACCATTTTCACTTCTTCCGGATAAATGAAGGAAATCTCATCAATCTCCATGCCCACATTGCTTGCATTCGCTATCTCAAAGAGTCCTCCAATTACGCCCCCTTCTGTTGCATCATGCATCGCGGTGACCCCTCCAACTTCCATTGCGGTTATAGCATCCTTAACCACGGTCATCTCTTTGCACAAGGCCTTCGCTTTTTCCACCAGTAGCTTGGGATAATTCTCCAGTAACTCAGGCTCCCTTAGCACAGACAGTATTCCCACTGTTTCTATTGCGGGTCCTTTGGTTAGAATAACATCATCACCAGGCTTTGCACCAGCAGGGGTAACGTAACCATCTTTGTCTGCGATGGCAAAAACCGCTATTCCCCCGATGGTGGGTGAAGCAAATCCGGGGTAGTATCCGGTGTGTCCTCCAACTATGGCAATGTCAAGCTCCACCGCGGTCTGATGTATGGAATCCACAATAGTTCTAAACTCCTCGTCACTGGTTTCTGGAGGCATTAAAAGCGAATAGGTCATGTATCGGGGTTTAACCCCCATCACAGCAACGTCACTGGCTCCTATGTGTACCGTGTACCATCCAAACATCTCCAATGGCTGTTTCGGTATAGAAAATATCGGATCCTCCGCAACAATGAGCACCTTATTATTACCTATATCAATTACTGCGGCGTCAACACCGGTTAGTGGGGGTACCAGAACTGTTTCATCCTTTTTTCCGAGGCGTTGTAGTAGATAATTGGTAAACGTTTCTAGGTCTATTTTACCCACTTTGGGTGGGGGTTTAAGACTCTTAGCGTATTCTCTTGCTATCTCACAGGCATCTTTTGCAACTTCTATTGGGTCTTTCCCTACTAGCACTGTTAGGTCTTCTTTGCCCACGGCTCCCGCTTCGTAGAAAATCTTGGGCACTTTGCCTCCTGCCGCTCTTATGGTTTCTTTCACCTTCCAGGGCATGGATGCCCCTTCTATCTGTTTGATTTCCTCTGGCTCTTTGGTGCGGTCAATTACACTGAAAATCCATCCCTTCTTTTTACAATAGTCTTCTAACCACTTTATAAGGTCAGGGTTGCAGGCAAAGTTTATACCTGCTCTTATTGAGGGGTCATTCTTGTTTATTTCTATGATGAGTCTGGCCATGTGGCTTGACGCCCCGAACTTTAGCTTTCCCGCTGCGTGGGGCATATTGTTTATCACGGTTATGCGTCCCTCAACTGCTAAGACATCTTCTGGAGTTTGAGGATTAGCTTTCCCATAAACCAGGTTTGTTCTCACCTCGGGAATCAGGTTGGCGAATTCTTTACATGCCTCAATGTATTCAAGCGCCACAGACATTTTTCCGTAAATCTCTATTTTTTCATTCAGTTTCATTTTTGCCACCTTCCCGTTAGGAAGAATACATTAAAAATTTCAATTAAGAGTTGAGTTTAAATATCTAACTTTAAAACTTTCTACGGACTACTATGAAAGCTCAATACAAAAATAATATCTTTAAAAAAAAAGCGCAAAATGTTCTACTCATAATCTTAGTGTTAATCATATTTTTTATGGTCGCGCTGTGCAGGACACCCAACATTTGCTACTTTTCCAATTCTCTAATAGACTTGTCGGGTAAGGATGAAGATTTTCGGATCTGTTATAGGGGAGAATACACAATAATAACTGTGAGAATGCAGAACTCGACCGATCCAATTATCGGAGAGCTGACTCTTTTTCATGATGAGCTAAATAGTCTTTTAATTGGAGGAGCATACACCAACTCCAGTGGATACGCAGTTCTCAATTGGAGTATACGCGACGACTACAATCTTGGGCTAACAACCATCAAAGCCACATGCCCCAATAGACCTGACACTGTACCAGTTTACACAGATCTCCTCATTAAAGCGGGAACATTTTTTGAAAACCTCACTTATCCTCCAGAAGCCTTTCCCGGAGAGTATTTAACAGTTGAAGCGGATTTGAGGGATAACATTAACAATTCGATTTCTGATCAGCAGGTACATTTAATTGATCAGCAAAATATTAGTCTCACTGAGTCTCCTACAGATGTTCAAGGTCACTGCATACTATCCTGGTTAATTCCATATGATTTTATTCCCGGACTTTACAGCTTTAGAATAGTGTTCGAAGGCAACCCAATATACGCTTCAACGAAGGAAGAATTTAACGTAACCATTCTCCCACCTAAAGGAACAACATTTGAGAACCTCACCCATACTATCTCAGCCTATCCCGGAGAATATTTGGTGGTTGAGGCGTATTTAAAAGATGTTAACAATTCTTCGCTTACTGATCAATTGTTATACTTATATGATTCTCTAAATATTAGTCTAGCTGTATCTGCTACTGATTCGCTTGGCCACTGTGTGGTGTCCTGGTTGATTCCGTCTGGTTTTACTCCTGGAGTGTACGGCTTCTGGTTGAGGTTTGAGGGCGACCAAATATATGGTTAAACGGAAAGCGAGTTCAACGTAACTATTCTCCCCGGATCTCTTGAAGTTGTGTCGATTACTCTAAACGCAACCTTTGTAAAACCAAACGCGCCGATTCATGTAATCGTGGAAGTTACAAGTGATGATCCCTTTATTTCAGTAAAAATTGATAATTTTCCATTAGAAAAAACGGATGGAAAAAGTTGGGAAGGAACAATTAACGCATCTTCTCTACCTGGAGAACACGTATTATCGGTGATTGTTTGTTACAATGATATACAGTGTATTAATGATTCGACTATATACTGTGTGGTTGAAGAAGGAGTGTTAGACATTCCGGTGGGAACTCTTTTACTGTTTTTTACCGTATACGGGAAATATATGCTTGTGTTTTGCTCAACAAGTTTCCCCG
>NZ_JBRAKS010000224.1:0-6326 GCF_052745115.1 Candidatus Jordarchaeum sp. | reverse complement strand
AAAACCGAGGAGTTGAAAAATATGATACTAGACTAACAAAGCGGGGATACTGTTAACTTCAGATTCGGTCAAATATTTTTATAAGCCACACCAACACTTTAAAAAGTTAATAGGCTCAATTTTTGGAGGGAAGAGATTGATAATACTTATTGGAAAGGTAGAGGTTGGAAAGGAAGTCAAAGTGACCCAAGATCTAGCGAAACTGGATGAGGTTAGTGCGGTCTATCTGCTCACCGGGGAATACGATTTTCTTGCGGAAATAGATATAAAAAATGTGGAAACTGGGATGGATTTCATTTTAAACAAGATTAGAAAAATAGGCGGAATCACAGAGACTAGAACAATATTCACGAAAAAAGTAAAGTAACCAGAGAAGACACCGAAACTAAATAAAGTTTTTACAGTAAAATCATTAAACCAACCTATTTTTTATTTTCTAATTCTTTTTGGTACGGTAATTCCTTACCCTCACCCTTAATAATCATATAGGTAACCAGGGCCTTACCTACCAGCTTACCCTCATTCCTTACTTCTGCGTCTCCTAGTGCGATTCTGGAGCCTTTATGGACTATTCTACCTTCAGCGATGATTTCTCCAGATTTTACAGGTGCTAAATAGTTCACCTTCAATTCAATGGTGGATAAAATGTCATTCAAATCCACCAAAGAGAATAAAGCTATGGCCACCGCTGCATCAGCTATTGATGCTACAACCCCTCCATGAGCCACTCCTTGTATCTGAAGCAGTTCCTTTTTGAAGGGTATTCTCAACCTGGAGTAACTTTCCTTTATATCTACGACTTCCATGCCTATAAGCTTGTAAAAGGGTGAAGAGTTTAAGGTATCTTTTACCAATTTTATGTTATCCTTTGTTAGTTCAACCAATATTACCTACTCCGATGAAGGATTTTGAGCTTTACAAATTTACTTTTAAATATTTAAAAAATTTTGCCACAGGCTGGCTATAAAAGTGGTTCTACATATTTTTCTACGACATTCTTAAAATTCAGAAGAATTGATGAATCTTCCGGAAGCTCGAGTAAAGGTTTTCCTAAGAGATTAAACTGTGAAATATTCTGATCAACAGGTAGGGAAGTAATACATTCAATATTTTTCTCCTCAGCAAAATCATAGAGTATCTTTACACTCTCTTTCGGAAACCGGTTACCCACAAGATACATGTGTTTGAAGTCAACATGCAGCGTTTTTGTGAGTTCAATTATTCTACTAGCGGTGTGAAGACCCATTTTTGAAGCGTCAGTCACAATAAAGAAAATATCCACATCCCTATCAGTCCTCCGGCTGATATGCTCCAACCCCGCCTCCATATCCATCAAAACTAAATCGTACAATTTGGATACTGAATCAATTATCCGGGCTAAAACACGGTTAACAGTACAGTAACATCCATCTCTTTCAGTGGCTCCCATGGCGAGAAGGGCAAAGTCTTCGTTTTCCGTTATGGTTTCCCAAATCATTTGCTCAAAAGATACAGTAACCTCGTCCGGATTAACCTCTTTTTCCAGCCTATCAACCAGTTCTCCAACAGTCTCCTTAACCTTGCATCCCAAGACCGCGGGTAGATTCATAGCAGGATCGGCATCGATAACAAGCACTCTATAATCACTCGACCTTATCAGCTCTCTTAATAGCAAAGCTGTGAAAGTTGTCTTACCAGCGCCTCCTTTTCCAGATATAGATATCACTAGACTATGTGACAAACTTGAGTCCTCTGTTATTTTTCTTCCACCCTGTAGGGTAGATTTTTATTCAATATAAGTTCACAAAGGTACCGATAGGATTTAGAATTTTTTATGTCCTCAAATTCTGCCGGTATCAATTCCTTAAAGAATCCTACCTCTGGGTGAAAAACCTGTAATCCAACATCACTTTCAACACAGTGATCGAGAAAAACATCATCCACATAAAAGGGAAATACTAGGTATGCTCTGTTACAGCAGTCTTTTAAATCTCTTAGCGTTCGAATAGCTCTAACCGGATTTTCGAATCCACAATTAACCATAACACATTCTCTGGAGGGAACCTGGTAATCCTTCAACCGCCAATACTTAATTCCGCTCTCAAATCTGCTCTCAACCCAACCCGAACACTTACTTGTAAGATCTCTAAGAGATTCAATATCCATTTTGGTTTCCTGCATAATTGTTTCCTCATCTACCCAATCATCATCACCCAGAGTGTAAGCAATTTCAGGAGGGATAAATCCTTTCTCTGAACGTTTTTTGAGTTCGCTTAGGCGGGGCTTAATGGCCGAGACACCGGGGCGATACTTCTTTCCCGGTATTTCGGGTTGTAAAACAACATAGTATCCCTGAGAAGATAGGTGAACAGCTATAGCAAGAGCCAGAACACCCTCAGTAAGGTTTTCCAAGCCTACCACCAAAAGAACATATTAAGCCAGTTTTATTGGCTTTTTCAGCCTGCTTAGAAGGGTAACTCTGCTAGGAACCGAGTGACCAATCACACCGTAGCCGCAATGTTCAGCAACTTTTTCCGCGAATTTCTTTATATCTCGGGCCCATATCATGTTATCCGGACTCAGACCCCTCAGTAGGGAGGACCCCACGGAAACATAGCTCTTACACTCCACATAGGTGGGATTGGCTCTTTCCACTAGTTTGGCGTATCCCGCAGGATCGGAAAAATTCAAACCATTAGTTAGGGTTAACCGCATAACCGTGGGACATTTAAAACTATGAAGCAATTCCAGAGTTTTCATCAGCCTCTCCCAAGCGTCATTAAGAAGGGGGCGACAAACCTTTCGGTAAACATCCTTATTCGATCCGTATACGGAAATGTAGAGTTGAGTGGGTTCCGTGATCTCTTCAAGCACTTCGGGAAGATTCCCATTGCTCACAAGAAAGGTGGTGATTCCCCTTCTATGAAACTCTTCAATTAACTCACTCAGCCTTGGATAAAGGGTGGGCTCCCCCGCCAAGCTTATCGCTGCGTGTTTGGGCTCCATTGCCTCTTCCCATTTTTCCCAAGAAACCTTGCTATGACCAGAGGGTTTAAACCCTGATAAAATTTTTTTCTGAGCATCAATGCACCCTGCTATTATTTCTTCTGGAGAGTCTACTTCAAAATTTCTAATAGCCAGTTGATCCCAGTGGTATCCGTGGTCTCCGGGTTCTACCCTCCAGCATGAAAGGCATCGATTTGTGCAATGGATGACTGTGGGGGTCATTTGTAAGCATCTGTGAGATTTTATGTTGTACCATTCCTGTTTATAACAATGTCTATTCTGAACTAGACTGTTTTGCAGCCATCGGCATTTTTTCACCGCGGAGTGTCTCCCCACAATCTGGTACTTCTGCTTTTTTAGTAGTTTCAAAACGCCACTGGGAATCGAGATTTCTTGCATCATGGCCCCTTCTAAAAATTAAAATGGATATTTTGTTTGGAAGAACAAGAACCAGACAACTTAAAAATTCTGCGAATCCCTACCATTAGAAGCTTTATTAGTGTTTAAAGTGTCTTATTCCTGTGTGAATCATCACCATGTTGTTTTCATCCGCAGCTTTGGTGACTTCGTCATCTCTTACTGAGCCCCCCGGCTGAATTATTGCAGTTATGCCCACTTTTGCCGCCTCATCAACAGTATCTCTGAAAGGAATGAAGCCATCTGAACACAGGACAGCACCCTTGGCTCTCCCCTCGGATTTCTCGATAGCTATCTTTGCGGCGTCAACTCTACTCATCTGCCCCGCGCCAATTCCCACAGCCATGTCCTCTGTCACAATAACAATAGCGTTGGATTTCACGTACTTTACTATTCTCCAACCTAAGAGGGCTGCCTTCCATTCATTCTGGGTCGGCTCTCTCTTACTCACCACTTTAAATTCAGCTGAATCTATTCTACCCACATCCCTGGTTTCCACTAGGAGTCCACCCACAACCTTTTTCATATCCCATCCAGGAAGAGGAGCGGTCATGGGAGGCGTTTTCAGCAACCTCAGGTTTTTCTTCTGCTTTAGAATTTGAAGAGCTTCTTCGGTGAAACCGGGAGCTATTACTAATTCTTTAAAGGTGGATGCTATTTGTTCTGCGGTCTCCTTATCCACCTCGCGGTTTAAACCCACAATGCCTCCATAGGCTGACACAGGATCAGTTTCATGTGCTTTGCAATAAGCATCACTTATTGTTTTTCCAATCGCTGCACCACAGGGATTTGTATGTTTTATGATTGATACTGCAGGCTCTTTGAATTCCTTCACCAATTCGAAAGCCGCATTAGCATCATAGATATTGTTGAAGGAAAGAGACTTACCGTGTAGTTGAACTGCGTTGGCCACACATGACTCCTTAATATCCGCCTCGGCATAGAATGCAGCCTTCTGATGCGGATTCTCTCCATAGCTCAAATCTTGAATCTTCCGGTATTTTAAACTCAGATTTTCTGGAAATTCTAAGCTTATAAATTTCTTTTGTAGGAAACTAGAAATTGCGTCATCATACTCAGCAGTGTGTAGAAAGGCTTCCAACGCTAACTGTTCCCTAGTTGTGTCGCTGATGTCACCCCCTTCCTCCAACTCCTCAATAATATCATCATATCTAGAAGGATTTACCACCACCGCTACGTCACGGTAATTTTTTGCGGCAGACCTAATGAGAGCCACACCACCGATATCAATATTTTCAAGAGCTTTTTCCAGATCATCGCTTTCCTCTATGGTTTTTTTAAAGGGATAGAGATTTACAACCACCAAGTCTATGGGCACGATATTGTGCTCACTCAGCTGCTTTAGGTGCTCAGAAATTCGCTTTGCAAGTATGGCAGCGTGAATGGAGGGATGAAGCGTTTTTACTCGCCCATTAAGCATTTCTGGAAACTTGGTAATGCTAGAAACAGTAGTCACTGGAACCGATTTTTTCAATAATTCTGCAGTTCCTCCGGTTGCGACTAGCTCGACCCCCATTTCATGCAACTTAACAGCGAAGCCCACAATTCCTGTCTTTTCCGAAACACTGATTAAAGCCCTCTTAATAGCCAATCTTTACACCACCATAATCATTTTCTATTAGAATCAAACAGAATTATGAACAATAAATATAACCCTTTTTTATAATTGTGTGAGTGTTATAATTCTTGACAAAGAATCATATTCTATAAACTCTTAAATATTCTCTTATTAAAAAATGCAATATTGGTTGTTGCTTTTAAAACTGAAAAGTTTAATGAGGAAAAATTTAATCAAACTATCGTTTTTACAAAAATAGGATTCTCTTGAACAAAAGCTATAATTACAGGTTTTTTCTAAATATAATTATAAAAGAATATTAAAAAATAATTATTATAAGAATCACATTAGATTTCGGGGATGCGAAAAGTGATTAATTTAGGTATTTTAAATGACTTGATAATTTACGAGATCTTGATGGCAGTATTATTATTCGGTTTTAGTATCATTTTTGCAGTACGCTATCGGCAAAGGCAAAGAAAAGCTATCAAATATCTTTCTTTAACTTATTTAATGTTCACTTTCGGTGCACTATTTGCAGCTTATGGGCATCTTGTCTATACTAAGTACTGGTTTCTGATACTGATGGATTATGCTATTGTTCCCTATTTACTGACCGGTTACTTTATACCAATCGGGCCCCAAAGAATGCTTCTACTTTTCGACCAGTTTACCTTTCAATTAGTACTCTATTTGGAGGGATACTTTATTACTTTAGTTTACCAGTGGAGTGCTGCACTTATAGCTGCGATGATAGGACATCTGTTTATCTTCTTGTTCACTCTAGAGGCTTTCAAAGAAGTAAAGAGAAAATATATAGTCCCTTACCTAGTTTTATTAGCCATCGTCCTGGCTTCTCTATTATTCAATATACAAAGTATTACCATTAACTGGGCGCTCGCCTTTATGCTTGGATTAATAACTCAAGGCTTGCTGAGTTACTACGCTATAAAAGCTATGCGTCTAACCGATAGTAAACTCTACAAAAGAGGATTTTTACTTGTATCTATTACGGCGGTGCTCTTCATCTTGTTCTTCCTGAGCTATCTTATTGATAGTGTCACTGGAGGTTGGACAATCTTTCTGTTTGTTGGATGGACCCTAGCACTAGTATCAGCGGTGCCCACATACATTGGTTACCTAATGCCAGACTGGTTCCGCAGAAGATACGAGTAAGAACAAGACATACATAATCATGAAATGCTGCCACCACTCTTTTTTATTCAGAATTATTATAATTTGAAAACTGAAAAAATAAGTCAATAAAAAGTGAATCTTCATTCTAAGGTGATTGTAGAAATCATAGACATTTGTCACCCCCCCTCTTTAAATTTCTTTTCCGAGT
>NZ_JBRAKS010000223.1:0-6327 GCF_052745115.1 Candidatus Jordarchaeum sp. | reverse complement strand
ATTAAAAATAAAGATCATTATGTTAACCTGTTTCATATCTATAAAGAGTATCAGATTTTTTAAAGATGGGAAGTTCTTTCTTAAAATTTCGTTATAATATGAGAAAATTTAAATATACAAATATTAAAAATTCTGTAAAAAATTTTGGCAGCGGCTTTTATATGTTTAAAATTTTTTTTAGGAGGTTGTGATAATGGCTAGTGAGATTAAACGGGTTGCGGTTATTGGTGCGGGAACCATGGGTTCTGACCTCTCCCTTCTCTTCGCTCTTTACGACTTTGATGTAATTGTATACGACAAGTCCAAAACGGCTCTAAATAATTTGGACGAAAAACAGAAGAATACAATTGAAGAGCTTCGACAAATGGATTTAACTAAAAAAAGCTTTGAAGATGTTCAAGATAAAATAACGATTGCGGATAAGTTGGAGAATGTTAAGGATGTAGGTTTTATTCTTGAGGCTGTTGCTGAAGATTTAGATGTTAAGAGGAAGCTTTTCGCTGAGCTAGACAAACTTCCAAGGGAAGTGGTTTTTGCTACCAATACTTCCAGTTTGAGGGTTACAGATATAGCTAAGGGATTAAAGGGAGGCGATAGGATTGGAGGCATGCATTTTTCGAATCCGCCGATTTTGAGTCTCATGGTGGAGGTGGTGAAAGGAGAGAAAACCAGTGAGGAAACCCTGCAAGTAATATCAGATGTGGCGGAAAGGATCGGGAGGAAACCGGTTGTTTTAAGAAAGGATGTTAATGGATTTGTTAATAATAGGATTCTCATGGGTGCGGGAAACGAAACCCTATGGGCAATCTACAGAGGAGAGGTTACTCCAGAGGAGCTGGACGCCTCCCTTAGAGCTATTGGATTCCCTATGGGTTTTGCCGAAGCCAACGACATAATAGGAGCAGACATTGTACTGGCGGTAAGCAAGCACTTTGTTGAAGCTTATGGAAAACGTTTCCAACCCCCACCTGGACTTTTAGAATCGATGGTTAAGGAGGGAAGGTTGGGAAAGAAGAGTGGTAAAGGATTCTTCGATTGGAGTAAAGGCTCTCCAGAAATTGATATGAGTCTTGCGGGTAAATATGATGTTAACAGAGCCATAGCGGGAGCGGCGAACGAAGCCTTTTGGGTGATTGATGATGAGGTGGCTGATCCAAAAACCATAGATGAAATCATTAAACTAGGTTTTCGGTCTCCGGTAGGAATTTGTGAACTAGCAGACGCTATGGGCTTAGATAACCTGCTAAATACCCTGAAAAGATTGTACCAAGAGTATGAGATAGAAGTCTATAAACCATGCCCTCTCTTTGAGGAATATGTAAAAAAAGGATGGACAGGTAAAGCAACTGGAAGAGGCTTTTACAAGTACTAATTAAATGCTTAGACAAGGGTTAACTCCTTATTTTTTTACAAATTTTATACTTATTTTTGCGAATTTCTCAATAAGCCCCTTTATTTCCACTGGAAAATAAGGGAAGTTAATATCAAAAAGTAAAAAAAATATGAAAATGGAATATATAATGCTATCAATGCTTTTAATTTACACAAATACAAGTAATTCTTTAGGAAAAAATATTCTGCGTATTTCTACTAAACTAACTAGGTTCTTCGTAGCTGAGTTTACACGCTTCCAAAATAATGCTCAAAAGTTGCTCCTCACGCATCAATCCAATCTCAGCGCCGCCCTCGAATATTCCGTGAACCTTCTCCTTAATGGTTTTATTATCGATTTTTAAGCCTATAAGTTCTTTCTCCAGTTTTTCCAGAGCGTCTGCCGGAACCATATGCATTGTTCCTGTAAACATCATGTCCTTTATGATGTCTCCTTCTCTGAGAACATAGGCTCTCACCATTGGGCCTCCGGTTATCTTCAAAAACGCTTTACCCAGACTTGTACCCGATGGAATCTCCTCGAATTTCTTTTCTGCGGATCTTGCAAATATCCAAGATTCAGATCCAAACTGGCTTGTGAACTCTTTAACGTACTGCTTCTCTGCATCAGCCCACTCTCCCTCTTCCACCTCTATGTTGAATGCTTTTTTAAGTGTGTGCAGGTACATTTCTATCCAATCTCTTCTTATTCTTTCTAATTCCTTTATTCCCTCTGGGTAGACCCCCGCCTCCTCTAAGTTCCAAGTTCTGGTTTGTACATCTTTAAGGATTTTATCTGCGAATTTCTCTATAGGGGAAACTAATATTTTTGACATTAGCTCAGAGGGTTTGGTAGTTTGAGGACCACTAGCTATGCCTATCGCGTTAAAGAGACCGGAGCAACCCGAGGGCACAATCTTTCTAAAAACTTTACGGCTAGCATCCCAAATTTCCAAATCGTTGAGAGGTCGATACCTCATGGGTATCTTATACTTCTCACTTACAATATCCGCCAGCACACCCAAGAACTTCAACAGTATCAAATCTGGTTGCGAGGGCAACTCCAGGTGCGCATCCTTGTTCCAAACAACAGTCAAAACCGGCTCTACTCCGGGCTCACCGTAAATGACTCCTCCACCCGCAACAATGCCACGAGTAACCTTTACATTATTTTCAATGCAGGCATCATAGTTCACATCCCTCAGAGCATCACAGTAACGCTGAAGAAAAACCGCTGGTTTATCCATATAGAAAAAGGCTACCGTGTCAGGGATTTTTCCCTCAACCATAGCTCTCATAAAGGCGGGGATGTAACCACTATACCAATCAGCCACATCAGTTGTCGCTGTTACCATTCTCCAATTTTTAGACATATATAAAACCTCCACATCTCTCCTATACTCGTTCAATTAAATATATAACATTTTAATATAGGTAGAATTATATATAAAAATAAGATTAAATATATTTCCTATAAATATCATAATTATAAATGCACTTGATGAAGCTTCTACCTTTTATTATAAGAATTTGAAATACTTATAGATTGTTACTTTCTAATTTTTTAAAATCCTCAGGAATCACTGTAAAGTAGCTCGGACTATCCCTATATCTTTGAAGTTGTTCACCGCCCACGTAGACTATAACTTCAATTTTATCTCCATTTTCAATAATAACGTTTACAATCTTTTTTTTGTATAGCCCCTCAGCAATACCTTCAATTTCGTCTAATACTTTGATTACTTCTTCACCAATGGCGTAATAAACCTCCCCCTTCACAGAATGGCCCTTGAAATGGATTATGAAAGGAAAATTCAATTGATTAGGCCACACCAGTTTATAATCGTGTAGTAAAGCTTTTTCAAAATTAATATCCTTTAAAATCTCGGATCTTGGAGCTTTTTTAATCTCACCATCTCTGGGATCCCGGTACCTGCTCATTAGGGTACCGTATACGAATAGGTTCTGTGAACTCATAATTTTAAGTTCCCCGAAATTGATAGATTTTTTTAGAATCCTAATTTAATCTATTTCTTGTCTCCACTTTTGTCTCAGGTTTCTATTTTAACTTCGTAAAGCGTTCCCCACCTTTTACAATTGGGGCATTGTCCGGATTTTACATCTCCAGAATAGAGATAGGTTCGCCCACATCTTATGCAGTAAACTTTTCGAGTTTGACTCATATTCTCACAGTTCCACTAATTCCATTGAAAATGTTCCAGGTAGAATTTTTTAAAAACGGAGTGGAGATCTATACACGTCACCTGTGTTCAGAGTAATTTTATACTGATTAAACATTAAAAAGTCGAAAATGTTTTTAAAATTTTTTTATACCCCCTATTTCCTGGGCTGTTGTGGAGTTTTGTTTGTGAAGTTTTTCTAGGCATATTTTCCGAGGGCGAAGGAGGCTTTTCCGCGCACTTCTTCATCTTCATCTTCCAGTAGTTTCCTAAGCTTAGGCAGAGCAGCCTCGTCTACCAGACCGCGCTCCGCATACTTACCAAGGGCATAAGCAGCATCCCCACGTACCTCCTCCTTCTCATCCCCTAGAAGTTTAACGAGTTTCACCAGGGCTAGATGATCTGTGAATCCTGCTTCAGCATAGGCACTTAAAGCCTCTGCGGCATTCTCACGCACCTCTTCATCCTCATCTTCAAGTAATTTTACCAGTTTTTGTAGCGCAACCTCATCTGTAAGTCCTTGTCGAGCGTATTCGCCCAGAGCTTCTGCAGCGTCTTCACGCACTTTTGCATCCTGGTCTTCCAGCCGCTCCACAAGTTTCGCTAACGCGGTCTCGTCTGTTGCCCCTTCCTCAGCGTATTCGCCTAATGCACTCACAGCTCCTCTGCGTATCTGCACGTTTTCGTCTTCCAATAATTCTACGAGTCTTGATAGAGCCGATTCATCGGTGAGTCCTTCTTCAGCGTACCATTTAAGTAATGATACGGAGCTTCTGCGTACCTCTTCCTCTTCGTCTTCTAGTAGCTCTACCATTTTTTTAAGAACAATTTTGTCTTCTTTGTATTCTTCCTCTTCTTCATAGATGTTCTCCAAGTCTTCCGCCAGTTCATCTAATTGGTCGAATTTGTATTCTTTAATGTACAGGCATAGGATGTTGTGTATTCCGTATGTTTCTAATGCTTCGCCTTCGAATCCCATTTTTAAAATTTTTTTGTGCTCTTCTTCTATCTCATCTGCGTATTCTCTAAGCCAATCCGCAACTTCGCTTATGACATCTCCTTCCGCATCGTATATGCCAAAATTTTTCTCATAGGTTAGAGTCAATAATTCATTCTTGAAATCGATATCCAATGCAAGTTCTGCATCTAGGAAAAATGTCAGGGTTTCGTTTAATTCCCAGTCTTCGAGTTTTACTACATCTTCCAGAGCTTTCTCAACTTCTTTCAGTATTTTCCGTTGTTTTTCGTTCAAAATGTTTTCCAATTCTTTATCCATCGGCATTCTCCTCAAACTAGCAGCTTAATCTTTTCCTCTTTGAAAACTGATTTACAAATATTCGGAAAATTTTCTACAATCCATTTTCATCAGAATCAACACAATAAAGCAAACATCTCTTACAGTATATTAATTATTTTCCACATTTTACACTAAATTTTTAGAGTCAATTAAATGATAAGTAGGGAACCAGTTTCTACTTTCATTCAACTTATTAAACCGGTTGAAAAACCTTTTCATTGATATTTAACTTGAACTATTTTTACTACTCCAAAGGTATGTTAGCTGCGAATCATTTTTCGAAACCGTGAAATTTGGGATTAATTTGTATGAAGTTTCCGGAAGTTAAAGGATCAAATTTGGAAGGTCAACACTTCACATTACCGGGAGACCTAGAAGGTAAATTGAACATTTTAGTGATTGCATTCCAGCAATGGCATCAGGAACTGGTTAACACCTGGACCTTCTTTCTAAATACTCTTGGGGATAATAATCTAGGAGTTGAATATTATGAGCTGCCAACAATTAGCAGAGGATACAGAGCTGTAAGCTTCATGATAGATGTTGGAATGCGAGCCGGAATTCCGGACAGAAAAAACCGCCACCGAACAATCACCCTTTACATCAATAAAAAACCATTCAGAGAACAGCTACAAATCCCGAATGAGGATACTATCCATCTGCTTTTAGTCACAAAAGAATGAGAAATATTATGGCGCGCCGAAGGAGAATTTAGTAACCAAAAAGCCGATGAGCTAGAAACCATAACATCAGAAAAACTTGCATGAAAAAGACAGACATTGTAAGTATCTTTACCAGATTTGAAAAAATAATATAAAATATTTATTCAAGTGTCAGAAGCGCTTGGCAGCTACATGAAATTCTTTTTGACCACTTAGATCCACTATGGTCCCGTTCTCAACTATTGTCAGTGGTTCTGTTATTGTGTAGCCTATCTTTTTATTGTTCTGGATTACTTTTGCTCCTCCATAGGGGATACAGCAGAGCTGCGTTCCAATCAAATTATCCTTATCCGATGTAATTAATTTAATGGCTGTGAAGTTTTTGTCTACATGCACCTCATCATTGGGGCCGAATTCCGGCTTCATACCTGTTTTAACTAAGACCTCGAAGTCTGGCTTTCTACTCTGAGTCATGATTTCCATTGCTACCCCGCCGCCACCTCAGCCACGGCCTGGGGAGGATGGATCTCATTTAATAAAACCGCTACCTTTGCACCAGTAGTCTTATCCTCCTTGAAAATTTTTGCAACATCGGTTCTTCGCTCCACTCTCTGAGAATTCATCACACCCACATTACCTTTCATGTCAACCGCAATAAGGCCCGCATCCTGCTCCGGATTATCTTTCATAACGCTCTCCACGGCCTCCACCGCACTCAAACCGTGTTCCATCAATTCCAATGCCAGATGATTCATGGGCTTCCCGTGAACCGTTGTCCGAAACTTACCCATTTAGGACACCGCCTAAATGGTGTTCG
>NZ_JBRAKS010000222.1:0-6371 GCF_052745115.1 Candidatus Jordarchaeum sp. | reverse complement strand
TAACATAAAAGAATATAAAAATCAGAACATTATAAAAGGTAGACTCATTGATTTTATTGTAAAAAGAACCAAAACCTAAAAATACAACCAAACTTCTATTTTAATCATTGATAGAATACCAACCTTTACTAAACACTAAACTCCCCTCAACAATTCATGAAAATCTAATTTTTAACACTTAATAGTAAATAACGGAAATGGTGGTTTAGATATGCCGATACTAAAATATTATGGACACGCAGCTTTCAAATTTTATTCCCCCAAAATCAGTGTTATTTTCGATCCAGGCATACTAAATGACGAAATACTTGTACCAGAATCGGAAAAAACAAACATTATTTGTGTATCACATGAACACAAAGATCATTTAGGGAACGCGGCGCAGATTTCTGCAAAACAAAAGGCATTTCTACTTGGAAATGAGCAAACCGTAAACGCTGCTCTAAAGGAAGGCGCACCAGAATGGCTAGTAAGAAAGCTACAAAGTGGAGAACACTTTGATAGACCAAATTTAAAAGTTACAGCTTTGGAATTAAAACACGGTCCTAGCGTAGAACCCATTAATATATCTAACCTGTGTTTTATAGTAGAATTGGATGGTGTACGAGTAGCCCACTTGGCGGATGCCATGACTAAAGGATTTTTGGAGCAGTATCCTATTGATGTATTACTTATTGGGGTGGATGAAACAGAGGCTTTTAACAGTAGTCAGTCTTTATCTGCTGTTGCAGATATTAAACCACAACTAGCCATACCTATGCATGTAAGAACCGAGCATGAGATAGATTATTTCTTTACCCATGCGGAAACGGTGGCCCCAGGAACAAAGTTTAGGAAAATGAGAACCGGTGAGGAAATAAGGGTTGAGTGGTTGGCAGGAACAGAGTTTAGTGTAAGTTAGAGTACCTAAAATAAGATTTGAGCGCCAGTTCTCCATTTTGGAAACTGGTGATGGATTGGTAAAAAAGTTAAAGAACATTAAAGTATAATAATTTACACATAAATACTGCTAAAAAATAAATTTGGTATTGGTCTAAGAATGTGTGAGGGAAAAGGTGTGAGCACAGAAGGCTTGAAACTGAATGTGGATGTAACCGAGAATGTTAACTGTGTTATAACTGAGAAGCATGAGATTAAAAGTCTGAAGGTTAGTGGTGTACTTTCTGTTAACAATAATAGTTCGAAAAACAGGATATGGAACGCTGAAATTCGACTAGGAGGTATAGAAACCACTTCTTTTAAAGAAAATATATTACCTGTGGGTGAAGTTCAAGCAGGTGGCAAATGGACAAAAGATTATATTGTTCCTGTTGAGGAAACAGTTCTAAAATTAAAGGAAATAGTGGATACCTGCTATGAAAGTGATGAAGTTAATTGGGCCCTGGTCTACCATAGGCCAATGCCGGTAAGTAGCACCATCACAATCAGTAATCCAACGGACGCATATATAGATAATATTAAAGTTCGAAAAATCATACCAAAGGGTTTTGGAGATCCAGAGATAGAACCGCCGAATACCGGAACCGCCGAGTTTGAACCCGAGTCAAGGGAGGTTGTATGGAAAAATTTTGAACTTTCGCCAGGCAGTGAAGCTACACTCGTTGTTAAATTTAAAATCACTGCGGAGTCCATAGAGCCAATTGGTGCAGGTAAAGTTATAGCAGAATATCATATCAGGGATAGAACGAGATCACTTCTAAATCCAGATATCATAAGTATTTCGGATAGTAGGTTTGCAATAGAACCAGCGGAATCGGTCACACAACCTTCAACGTGGGATTGTACAATAGAGTTTTTGAACATCAGTGAATTTTTACAAAGGCTTCTAAAGGTTGACATATTTCAAATAAAAGGAGATTTAAAAGAACAACTTCTCTCGTTAGAACCCAACAAGGATGTTCCACCCCGACAATCATGGGAGTATAAATTTACTATAAAAAGCGCCTCAATTCCCGTTTTTGAAACAAATATCGACTATAAGGTGGTTAAAGAAGTAACTCGCCAAGTGTATGCCACAATCACTAAGGAAGATACCATGCTTCCGGTAGAGCGCATTCTGACCGAGAAGACTTTCACACCAGCCCAAGTGGACGCGTATGATAAAACACCCATGACCGTAACGGTGTTGGTATCAAATATTGGAAGTGCCCAATTAGATCAAGTAACCATCTATGATGCGATTCCTGAAGATTTCAAACCGCCCTCGCAGGAACGGGTCAAAGTTTATGTCAATGAAAAAGAGTTATCCCAAGGTGTAGAAACAATTATTAATCCTAACGATGATAATCCCGCAGTAAGGCATGGATTCACAGTTTTTGTTAAGAATATGAAAAGCCTTGTGGGAGGGGTAAACCCTGGGCAAATTGTTAAATGTGTTTATCCAATGATGGCTTGGGAGCCAAAACCTGAAAAGAATTACCTTACCCCGATAAGAGCCACTGCTAACATTAAACCGCCAGGTCCTGATGTGGAGTACTTAGAGCTAGAAACTAATCCTCCAAAAATTGGGATTAAATACACGCGTCGCGCTGTTAGGATATATAAGGAAGCTGTGTCTCCTGGAGCAAAAGTTGGACAGCACGTAGTTCCATTAGTTATTGTCAATACAGGCGAGGTTTCTATGGCAAACGTTACCGTAAAGGATTTTGTACCCCTAGGTTTTAGTTTAGTAGAGTGGAAACCAGAGGAGCTACAACCCAAAGTAACAGAGTTAATTGATGGTTTAGTGCTTACGTGGCACTTTATGAGAATAGAGCCAGGTCAAGAGATTTCACTATCTTATACAATTGAAGGTGAAGGCAAGTATACTAGAAAGGAACCTCAACTTTTAGTAGGTTAAACTTTTCTATTTTTTTATTTCCATTTTTACAATAAATGTTTTTTAAAAATCAGTACAATATAGGAATTCTGGAAAATCTTATTCAAATATTACTAAATTTATCATCTATTTTTGCTCTTCTCTCATAGTGACCGTAACTATTTCTGCTAGGGCTTTAAAAGTTTCTTTCATCCTTTGGTCCACTCTTGCGGAATACTCGTCAAGGCTTGCCTGAAAGCCCTTTATGATTTCTGCTATATCCATCATTATTTCCTGAAGGGATTCCCACTTTTCTTTTTCACTTTTGGCTAATCGTTCCAACTGGTTGCTAACCTTTTCCAATTTCTGCGACATCACTTCAAAGGAAACAGTTTCTTCTGCAATTAGCTTGCGAATATTTCTGAGTTCTTTATCAATGGCTGACATGTTTTTTTCTACATTTGCATTAAGGTTATTCATATCGGAGTTTAAAACGTTTAAACCGGCTACCACATTTTTTAAAGATTCAACTGTGGGGACTTCACCTGCCGGAGTTTTAATAGAATCAATCTGAATTTTTACTTTATCTTTTGGATCTGACAAATGCATCGGCCCCTCAAACGAGTTCTTAACCATTTTTCACGATTTCAGTAAATTCGGGCGAATGACTAAAAGTCTTGCTTACATGCATTCCTTTTAATTGTTATCCTAAATTGGGGGATTTACTGTAACTTATATTCTTATTAAGATTTTTATCTTTAAAAAAGTAATCTACAAAAAAATTTTTGTAGGATATTCAGGTTTTTTGCGAGATTTTGAAAATATGAATGTCTAAATCAAAAGAATTATAATCATAAAATGTTAATTATAGCTCAAACAGATAACGAGAGGTATATGCAAGTGCAGGGAACGGTGTCTGACAGATTCATAATATCGGATATTAGAGTTATAGGAACTTGGGATTGGACGAAAACTGCAAGATGTATAGTATGCAATCTGAAAGTAAAGGAAGAAGAGAAGAAGGTTTACTGTCCTTTCTGTGGACTCCCTGCACACCGTGACCATCTTTTGGAGTGGTTAAAGATAAAGGGTTTCTGCCCTAACTGCGGGAAACCACTCGATATAAAAGAAGTAAGAAAATGGTGAAGAGTAAATGATAGTAAAAATAGTCTCGGCAATTGGTGGAGAAGTTTTAGAGTTCGATGTAAGCCCCGACACCGAGATAGAGAAATTAAAATCACAAGTGGCTAAGAAAAAACGAGTACCCGAATCAACCCTAATCCTAGTATACAGAGGACAACAACTAGAAAACAACACAACACTAGAAAAAGCAGGAATTCAAGCCTACGACAAATTGTACCTTGTTACCCGCACCGAGGGAGGATGAGATTTTTTAAAAACATCTCCATCTTTTTATTAGAACATAAAGCATTTTTTAGATATTTTAGGTACTGTGCTATCCTCCGAATACGTTTTTAAATATCCAATCCAAAATAACTATTGATTAAGATACTACCTATCTTTGTAGAATCAATTCAGAAATTACTTTCACTTCTGAATTACTTGTAAGCCAATAAATAATTGTAAACCAGTAACCTCTCATTTAAAAGATTAAACAACGCTTAGTCGGTGGGATCAATATTCTATCAGATGAAGAGTATGAATCGAGACTTGCATACGAAGCTAAACTGATGGAAGAGGAGGAACCATCTTTCCATCCAGTTGATGGAGATTTAAGAAGATGGGAGGGGTTCATCATAGGAACGGGAATATATGAGGGAGGAGTGTTTGAGATAGAAATAGTGGTTCCAAGAAGGTTTCCATATGAGCCACCCAAAGTAATTTGGAAAACCAATATTTGGCATCCTAACATATATCAAAAAAATGTGTGCGTAAATATTCTGGGTAAGGATTGGTTACCGAGCATGAGCATTACAGGCGTGGTAGAAACTCTAAGAAATCTTCTAAACTATCCGAATCCTAGCTCCCCATTAAACACACAAGCGGCTACACAAATGGTCAAAAAAGTAGAAGAATTCTTTAAAGTAGCAAATGATTATGTCAAAAAATATGCCACTTGGAATCATCTCGGAAAATAATCTTTTCTAACTTATGTTCGTTATACATTTTAAGGGGAATTAAATGTGAAAAAGATTGAAGGTAGGTATCATCGACAGGAAATACTTGAAGGATGGAATCAGGAAAAAATCAATCAATCAACTGTTTTACTAGCCGGAGTAGGAGCATTGGGCTCACTAGTGGCGGTTTCATTAGCGTTAATGGGGGTGGGAAAGCTAATACTTGTGGATTTTGATACTATTGAATTATCAAATCTTAATCGTCAGCTTTTATTCACAGAAAGCGATGTTGGTGAGTTTAAAGCCAGAGTAGCTGCTGAGAAGCTTAGGGAAATGAATCCGAGTATCTATGTTGTAGATCGTAATGAGAGTTTGATTAGTGTTCCCCGAAAATATTATGAAGAAAGTGACGTAATTGTAGATGGACTTGATACCTTTGAAGCTAGACGCTGGCTGAATTCTGTATGTGTGAGCCTTAACAAGCCCTTAGTACACGGCGGTATGTATGGTTGGTACGGAAATATTCAAGTAATAATACCTAACGTAACGCCATGCCTGGAGTGTCAGCCACTTCTACCTCGTGAGAGATTCCAGAAATCATGCACCCCGCCGGGTAAGAAGAGAGAAAAAGTTGAAAAACTAACGTTTCCAGGAATTTCAACAATAAGCGCTGTTCTCAGTGGCATCCAAGCCCAAGAGACCCTTAAAATACTACTAAATTTGAAGCCAACAATTGATAATTATTTATTCTATGATGGACTGAGTCAAAGCTTTACAACAATTAAACTTGAAAGAAACCCTAAATGCATAATATGTAGCGACAAGTATAGACTAGAAGGTATTGAATATGCGATTGACAAAAGAGAAACCATCAAAGAATTAAAAGATCGCCTCATAGTAACCTTAGGACTAGTGGAACCTATAAGAGTAATTCACAGAACCAAATTCATTGAAGATAACATAAAAATAGGAGATACGGGACTCAGTTCCGGCGAACTACTTTTTGTATATGATAAATCCTTGGGGAAACCTCTTAAACTAAGAGCAAAAATATCCTAATTTTTACCAAGACTAGAAATACACTTGTTAATTCATGTAGCTATAAAAATGAAAATACTGGTGGAAGTTTTGACGCTCTTTAAATATAAAAAAGAGAGGATTATAGTATAGTATTGTTATTATATTTTAATATGGGCTTCTTTGGGCTCTTCTACTTTTTTCTGGCTGCACCGTACACACAGATGCTCACAGTTATTGTCATCAACTGAAAGAATCAGTTGATAGGTGTAACCACAATCTGGACATTTTACTGTCTTTAACTTGTAAGGCAATGTCTTCCCTCCGAACTAATAAGAACAATAAAACCACTATAACTGAGTATTTAAAAATTGGTAATACAATTTAAATACATTACGGCTACGAATAATAAGGTTTTTTAAAATTAGGGTAATTTTGTGAAAAAAAATTTTATAAATTTTGTTAACTCTTTTATATAA
>NZ_JBRAKS010000221.1:0-6423 GCF_052745115.1 Candidatus Jordarchaeum sp. | reverse complement strand
AATGGGGTTATTTAATCAAAATAAATTTTCTTAACCAAATACTTGAAAACATAGGTACTCCGGGATATGTTATATCTGGAAGGAATCCGCTTCAGGCGGACAACCCGGCCGTGGAGAGTCGACATTTTACCCTGGTATGTTCTTATGTGGGATATCAGCGTTAGGATACTGATGCGGAGGATGATACCTTGGCAGAGCTTTTCCTTTGATTTCTCTGCTTCATAACTATTTTATGCCAAAGATGACGAATAAGACTATTTTTCCGTTGTTTCTGATAAAAATCTTATTTCTATTTGGGTAAAATTTTATTTTGATTTAAGATGGAACATTACCCATCACGCATCCTTTTTTAGAAACAAAAACCCGGTGACGACCTACTCTTCCGTACCCTTGCGAGTACAGTACCATCGGCCCTGACAGGCTTAACTTCTCTGTTCGGAATGGGAAGAGGTGTTTCCCTGTCGGTATTGCCACCGGGAATTTTACTAAATCCTGCACAATCTAAAAATCACCAGTTCAAAATAGTTTTGAACTAGTTATTAGATTGTCGAATTTTCTAAAATGGCGGAAGGAAGTTCAAGTCGCACGACTGATTGGTACTACTCAGCTCAATGCATTGCTGCACTTACACTTGTAGCCCATCAAACCAGTAGTCTACTGGTAGTCTTTAGGCCAATTCAGAGTTGCCCCTGAATTGAACGGGAGACCTTATCTTGAGGCGGGTTTCCCACTTAGTTGCTTTCAGCGGTTATCCCTTCCAGACTTGGCTACCGAGCTATGCCGTTGGCACGACAACTCGTGCACCAGAGGTCTGTCCATCCTGGTCCTCTCGTACTAAGGACAGCTCCTCTCAAGTCTCCTACGCCCACGGTGGATAGAGTCCGAACTGTCTCACGACGTTCTGAACCCAGCTCACGTACCGCTTTAACGGGCGAACAGACCGACCCTTGGGACCTTGTCCAGCCCCAGGATGCGATGAGCCGACATCGAGGTGCCAAACCGGGCCGTCGATGTGAACTCTCGGGCCCGATCAGCCTGTTATCCCCGGAGTACCTTTTATCCGCTGAGCGATGGCCTTTCCACGCAGCACCACCGGATCATTAGGCCCCACTTTCGTGTCTGCTCGGCCTGTCGGCCTCACAGTCAGGCTCCCTTATGCCCTTACACTCAACGTGCGATTACCGACCGCACTGAGGGAACCTTTGGGCACCTCCGTTACATTTTGGGCAAAAATGTTCGCCTTTCCTGAGGTAATTTATATGCCATTTCTTTCAACAGATATGATTTTATGAGGAGTGCAAATCTTTCGTATGATTTGCCCGAGATATAAATCTGATAACCATCTTTTTGTCGCCGGATTTTTGCTTTCAGATGAAACTTGGTTTTCAGTACATTTATTAGCATTTCCACTTCTTTTTTTGAGTAAGCTTGTGTATTAAGAATTATAGCTTTTGATTCCTTAGATTTTATAAAACCATTATCCATAAACCAATAAGATAACCCTCGCTCAGTCAGTAATTTATGGATAAGCTGAGGCACACATTTTCTACCCTGTTTGTAGAACTGCTGTCCATAGAATCTAAATGCACCATGACTTAATGTTGTAAATCGGTAATTCTTAGTTAATATATTCTTCGTTGTAACTTCCCTTATCATTGGTGGGGTTAACACCCACAAGCAAAATTTTTCGTAGAGGTGATCAACATACTCTTTATGAGTCAGAGATTGTTCTATCTTTAACCGATAGGTTCTCCCGTTATTCTGAGTTTCAAGATGTGCATCGCCTAATAATATACCCACAAGAATTTCCCGTTGTTCTCTGGTCAAATGTAATCTTTTTTTGTATTCTTTAATATTCGTAGTATTCATAGTAACCTCACTCAGGATTGGCGCCGATTGCTCGGCTTCCAGTTGCCTGGAAGTTCAGACTGTATCACCATCCTGCAAAATTATTTAATTGATGCAGGATGCCTGGCATGCAGTCGTTGAGGGGTCACGTGAATGTTTCACGGACTTCCCTGCTGATTACCCGCACAGTTAATTTTTTACCTGAGTAAATAACCCTGGTATTAACTGCTCTTACCCCTTCACAAAAATTACGGAGGTGGTTTTTGTTAGAGGAGACGGGTTTCCCAGCATATAGCCAGATTTGCCTTCAGTGTCACCACTGAAGCGCCCCACAATTGAGGCGACCGCCCCAGTCAAACTGCCCACCTGCCACTGTCTTCCACCTTACAAGGGTAGAATTAGAACCTCCGACAGAACAAGGGTGGTATTTCACTGACGGCTCCATCCTGACTAGCGTCAGGACTTCAAAGCCTCCCACCTATGCTACACATGTTCCGCAAAGATTCAATAGCAAGCTGCAGTAAAGGTTCACGGGGTCTTTTTGTCCTACCGTGGGTAGGCGGCATCTTCACCGCCACTACAGTTTCGCCGGGCTCCTTGTTGAGACAGCGCTCTCGTCGTTACACCATTCGTGCAGGACGGAACTTACCCGCCAAGGAATTTCGCTACCTTAGGACCGTTAGAGTTACGGCCGCCGTTTACCAGGGCTTCAGTCGGAAGCTTCTCCTGACTTTCGTCAAAATGACCTCCTTCTTTAACCTTCTGGCACCGGGCAGGTGTCAGTCCCTATACTTTGCCTTACGGCTTAGCAGAGACCTGTGTTTTTGTTAAACAGTCGCGAGAGCCCTTTCACTGCGCCCCGCTATTCATCATAGCGGGGACCCCTTATCCCGAAGTTACGGGGTTAGATTGCCGAGTTCCTTAACAAGGGTTCACCCGAGCACCTGTGGATATTCACCTCGCCCACGTGTGTTCGTTTCCGGTACGGACACCCATAATTTCTTCCATAGAGGTTTTTCTCGGCTGAATCTCGAGACGGGTTTATGGCCTTTTGGGCCTCCCCATCATACTCCATAGTTAAGAACTTCCGGATTTGCCTGGAAATTCCTATGAAGTATTTGGATCCTGTATTCCAACACAGGAACCGTCTCTACCATCAGCGTCACCCCATAGGTATAACGAAATTACAGATGGTAGCCGAATGTTGACGGCTTTCCCATCACCTACGCCTTTCGGCCTCAGCTAAGGATCCGACTAACCCTGGGCGGATTAACCTTGCCCAGGAACCCTTGGGCTTACGGTGTCCAGGTTTTTCACCTGGATTATCGCTACTCGTGCCGGCATAATCACTTCCATTTCGTCGATTCTGTTTCGCAACAGAACTTCAACCTACAATGGAACGCTCCTCTACCACCTGTGAAATATTACTATTCCACAGATCCACAGCTTCGGTGGTTGGTTTGAGCCCCGGTAAATTTTCGGCGCAAGACAACTCGGCTGGTGAGCTGTTACGCACTCTTTAAATGATGGCTGCCTCTAAGCCAACATCCCAGATGTCTAAGTCATCTCACATCCTTTCACACTTAACCAACTCTTGGGGACCTTAGCCGGTGGTCTGGGTTATTCCCCTTTCGGCGATGAAGCTTAGCCCCCACCGCCTCTTTCCTGGATTTGTAAATAATAGCATTCGGAGTTTGATTAGATTTGAACCCCGAAGGGTTCTCTTCTATTCAGTGCTCTACCACTATTATTGAACATCCAAGACTGCCCCTAGAGGCATTTCGAGGAGAACCAGCTATCACCCGGTTTGGTTAGCCTTTCACTCCGACCCACAGTTCATCCGAGACTATTTCAACAGTCACCGGTTCGGACCTCCATTCCGTGTCACCGGAATTTCATCCTGACCATGGGTAGCTCACCGGGTTTCGGGTAATACCCCAACCTACTAAAACGCCCTATTTGGACTCGGTTTCCCTACGCCTACTTCCGACACTTTCATGCCAGAATTAAGCTTGCAGGTTAGGATAACTCGCCGGCTCATTATGCAAAAGGCACGCAGTCATTCAACATTCTTACCCGATTACTCAGGTAAGAGTTAAACTCCTGCTGATTGTAAGCGCATGGTTTCAGGTTCTATTTCACTCCCCGCCAGGGGTTCTTTTCACCTTTCCCTTACGGTACTGGTGCACTATCGGTCATTCAGGAGTATTTAGCCTTACCCAGTGGTTTGGGCAGATTCACACAGGATCACCTATCCCGTGCTACTTGAGAATCCAGCCAGTGAAGACCTTTGCAATTTCGCTTACTGGGCTATCACCATCTATGGCTCTACTTTCCAGTGAGATTCAGCTATTGCAAGGTTTTGTAACTTCACAATCCTCAGGACAATCGGATTCGACTGGACCTCGCTACACCGTCTGCACAACACCTGTCCGTTTTAACATGCAGATCGGTTTGGGCTTTTCCGATTTCGCTCGCCGCTACTTTCGGAATATCTTTTCCTCAAGGTACTGAGATGTTTCACTTCCCTTGGTTAGCCTCCTGTCCTTACGGGCAGGATATCCTGTTTTTCAACAGGATGGGTTTCCCCATTCGGGCATCGCCAGGTCAAAGGATGTTCGCTCCTAACTGGCGCTTATCGCAGCCTACCACGCCCTTCATCGCCTCTGAATGCCAAGGCATCCTCACATGCGCTCTTAGTAACTTGAACCCACGTTCCTTCCGCCAATTCTAATAAAATTTCAAAGACCAAAATATGACAAAAAGTCATATTTGCAGAAACTGATTTAGATTTCGAAATCCAAATTAAGTTTCTGCAGCTAAATCTACTTCACCCCTCTTATATATTATACCCATTTTTTTACAAAAGTCAAGGGTAAAAGTTAATCTAAAATTAACAAGGTTCTTATTATACCAAAAATTTAGACAATGTCAAGTAATTAAATGTTAAAAATAAATTCTTGCTCCAAGACCACCTTCAAGATCAAAGTCTGTACCAGGATATATATTGACAACCGGGTATAATTCCAGAAAGATTCCAAATCTTGAAATTAAATATTCAACTCCACCGCCCAGGCGCAGCCCCAAATTCAAAATTGTCTCGTGTTGCGCCTCATCTTCTTTAAATTTGAACCGACCACCAATGCCAATGTATGGAAGCAAATTCTCAATTTCTCTCTGTTCTCCAGTCATATCATCAGTCCAGCGTAATACTGTAGGAAAGAGAAATTGGTAATCACCAGTCAGGTATAATTTAGGATTGTCGCCGAGTGACCAGCCAATATTTACTGCAACAGCAGATCTCTGGGTAAATGTGGCCTTGCCCGTAAATCCTGTAGGACTACCAATTATTATGCCAACACCCAGATGCTGGGTTGATCCTATACTAAAAAAAAGAATGGTTGTCAATATAAAATAATTTTTATTCATAGGAATCAATTCTTAACGGCATTAACAAATATATCAATTTATCATCCTCTTTTGGTTTTATCAGTGATGCTGACGATGGAGAAGTCAGTTGGAAAACAATATCGTTTGTGTTAATGTGGCGCATTATTTCTAAAAGGAATCCAGCATTATACCAGACTACCATCTTTTCTCCTTCATAATTGCATGCAACTGGTTCTTTGGCTTCACCGCTATCTGGTGATGCAGCAGATAACAATATATTTTCCTTTGAAAATTCAAATTTAACACTCTTTAATGTCGGGCTGGAAACGAGCGAAACTCTTTTTAATGCACCTTCAAGAAGACCCTTTTCCACAATACAGGTACCAGGGAATGTCTTTGGTATTACTGCTTCATAATTGGGATATGGTCCCTCAATAAGACGGGCAATTATCGTTGTACTACCAAATTTTAAACCGACAACTCTTTCATCCAAAAAGATTTCTAATGGTTCTTCTGCTTGACTGATATCTAATAGGTCAAATACCTTTGGAGGCAATATCAATTCGCCATTTTCACCTTTTTGCGCTTTTTTATAAAGCGCCAGACGTGCACCATCAGTCGTCACCATATTTAACCAGTTTTCTTTTATCTGCATTAATACCCCGTTCATTGCACGTCTGCTCAATTCTTTGGAAACCATAAAAATTGTTGCATTTGCCATTGTGTTTAGTTCATCTATGCTCAATGTTAACCAATTCTTTGAAGGAAATGAGGGAGTTTCTGGAAATTCCTGATAATCAAGGGCCGGGATATTGAATTGAGCATTACCTGCGTTGATTTGCAAGTTAAGTTCTTTTAATTTGAAGGAAATTTCTTCAACATTTGCTTCATGGGTAATTTCTAAGATTTTTTTTCCGGGAATAAGTACTTTTCCTTCTTTTTTGATATCACCTAACAGCGATTTTTTTATAAAAATATCAAGATCAGTTCCTTCGATATTTATATTATCGGCTTTTGCTTCAAGTACGATATTTTGAAGAACTGTATGTGTACTTTTTGGAGGGATTAATCTTACAATACTATTGAGTACTTTTTCAAAATTAACTTTATTAATTTTAAATTCCATTATACCTCCTTAAAAACAACATTTTTATTTATAATATTTATGTTGCTATTGTTGTAACA